>NZ_DBNGPQ010000101.1:0-76382 GCF_057122925.1 Umezawaea sp.
GGCGGCGACGATCTCCGCGGGCGGACGGGTCGCGAGCAGCGCGCTCGCCTGCTCGGCGACCGCCGCCGGATCGGTGGGGTCGGCCGCGCGGGCGCGGGCGGCGGCGATCAGCGCCCAGAACTGGTCGATGTCCATGGCGGTCAGGATGCCGGCGGGGTCCGACAAAACCGGAACGGGCTGTTCAGGGGCAGCGAAGTGGGTGACAACGGAGCACTACTAGAGCTATTGAGCCGAAAGTGATCACTCGCCCACGGGTTGATCACCCGTGATCGAGGTCGAGGGTGCGCACCGGCTGTCGCCTGCGGAACGTGGGGTGCTGCGGTTGCGGGTGGTGGCGGCGCTGGAAGCCGGGCGAGTGGAGGGCCATCGGCAGGCGGCGGAGGTGTTCGGGGTCTCGGTGGGTACGTGGTGGCACGCCTATCAACGGGGAGGTCGCGACGGCCTGGTGGCGCGCACCGATTCCGGTGGGCGTTGCTCGATGAGGTTGTAGGTTTGGCGCGGCTACGCCGCAAGAGAGGCCCGGTAGGCCCGGCAAGGCGAATTCTGCGCCGTGATCTACCTCTGCACCACCTCGGACGAAGAGTCAGGCAGACCGGTGGAAGCCGAGCAGACCGCCGGCTACGATGATCTTCGTGAGTGGGTCACCGCACCATGAGTGGGGGTTCTTTCTCGCCCAGCACCATTCCGGCGGATGGGAGCCCGTCACGAATGGAGAGTCCGGCGCTTACGTCTTTCGCAGTGCCGACGGCTCGCGGTTCGCCAAGTGCGTACCGGCGGGGCAACAGGATCTCCTGGTGCGGGAACGGGACCGGGTCGGTTGGCTCAGTGCCAGTGGCATCTCGGGGCCCAGGGCGCTCGACTGGATCGCTGACGCCGGTGGCGGGTGTTTGGTAACCAGTGCCGTCCGTGGGGTGCCTGCCGACAGCGTGTCGGCAGGGGAGCTCCAGCAGGCGTGGCCTTCCATCGCTGAGGCTGTGCGTGGCTTGCACGCGCTGCCGACGAAGGACTGTCCGTTCACCCGCGACCTGAGGCAGATGTTCGTCACCGCCCAGGACGTCGTCGCGCGCCGTGCGGTCAACCCGGACTTCTTGCCGGTCGAGCAGCAGCAGACGCCGCCGACCGAGTTGCTCGATCGACTTGCCGACCAACTCCGCCGGCGCCTTCGACAGGAAGCCGCCGATACGGTCGTCTGTCACGGCGACCTCTGCCTGCCGAACATCATCCTGGATCCAGGCACGCTCGACTTCGCGGGATTCGTAGACCTCGGACGCCTCGGCCGGGCGGACAGGTATGCCGATATCGCCCTGCTGCTCGCCAACGCCAGGGAAGCGTGGAACGACGAGAACCGAGCGATCGCCGCCGACGATGCCTTCGCCCGTGGTTACGGCATCACGCTTGACGCTGACCGGCAACAGTTCTACCTCCACTTGGACCCCCTCACCTGGGGATAGCTTCCTGCGCATCGCCACCGGTCGAACTTCATGAGACATGCCCGCAAGTCAGTCGGCCGGGTCCCCGATCCGGTAGCCGACGCCCGCGGTGGTGAGGACGACCGCTGGAGCGCCCAATTTGCGGCGCAGGCGGCCGATCGTGACGGTCACGGTGTTGGTGAACGGGTCGGCGTGCTCGTCCCACACCCGCTCCAGCAGGTCCTCGGCGCTGAGGTGGGCCGGTGCCGCGTGCAGCAGCGCCTCCAGCACGGCGAACTCCTTCACCGACAGGTCGAGGCGGGTGCCGTCGCGGGTCGCCGTGCGGCGCACCGGGTCCAGTTCGACGCCCGCCGCGCGCAGGACCCGGCCGCGGGCGGTGGGGCGGCGGCGGGCGAGGGAGCGGACGCGCAGCACCAGTTCGGGGAAGTGGAACGGTTTGGCCAGGTAGTCGTCCGCGCCCAGGGTCAGGCCGCTGACGCGGTCGCCCGGTGAGCCCGCCGCGGTCAGCATGAGGACCATCGCGCGGTCGTCCCGTTCGGTGATCATCTGGCACAGGACGTCGCCGTGGACGCCCGGCAGGTCGCGGTCGAGCACGACCACGTCGTAGGCGTTCACGTCGAGCTTGGCCGCGGCGACCAGGCCGTCGTGGGCGACGTCGACGGCCATCCCCTGGTCGCGCAGGCCTTCCGCGACGACGGCGGCCAGCGTCCGCGCGTCCTCCACCACCAGGACCCTCATGGCAGCGACAGGGTGACGCGCAGTCCGCCTTCGGGCAGTGCGCCCAGGTCGAGCCTGCCGCCGTGCGCGCCCGCGATGGCCGACACGATCGACAGGCCGAGGCCGGTGCCGGTGTCCGATCCGGTGCGGTCGGCGCCGAGCCGCTGGAACGGCTGGGCGAGCCGGGCGACGTGGTCCGGGTCGAGCACGGGTCCGCCGGTCTCGACGACGAGCCGGGCCTCGGTCCCGGCCTTGACGTGGATCCAGCCGCCGTCGACGTTGTGCACGACGGCGTTGTCGACGACGTTCTCCACCATGCGGGTCAGCAGGGCGGCGTTGCCGACGGTCAGCGCGCCGCCCGTGACCGCGCTGACGTCCAGCACGAGTCCCTTGGCGGACATGGCTCCGGCGTGCTCGGTGAGGGCTGTGGACGCGAGCGCGGCGAGCGAGACCTGGACGCGGTCGGCGAGCACGCCGTGCTGCGCGCGGGCGAGGACGAGCAGGCCTTCCAGCAGTTCGTCGACCCGGTCCAGTTCGGTGCGCAGCCGGTCCGCCAGCGCCACGGTCTGCGCCTGCGGCTCGGGTTTCGCCACGGCCACGTCCAGCGACGCCCGCATCGTGGCGAGCGGTGTGCGCAGCTCGTGGGAGGTGTGGGCGATGAACCGGCGCTGCGCGGCGAACGAGGTCTCCAGGCGCTCCAGCAGACCGTCGATGGTGTCGGCGAGGTCCTTGACCTCGTCGTCCGGTCCCGGCGCGGCCAGCCGCTCGTGCAGGTTGTCGGCGGTGATCCGCCGCGTCGCCGCCGTGATGGACCGCAGCGGGCGCAGCACCCGGCCTGCGGCGATCTTGCCCATCACGACGGACAGCGCGCCCATCACGGCGAGCGCGATCAGCGAGCCCACCAGGAGCTGGCGCGGCCACATCCCCTCGACGGGCGGCGCCGGCAGGACTTCCGGGCTCGGCGGCCCCTGTTCGGCGGGCACGCTGATCGTCGTGCCCACCAGGAGGTAGGTCAGGCCAAGCAGCCCGAGCCCCGAGGCGAGGAACAGCACGACGTAGAGCGCGGTGAATCGCGCCCGCACCCGCAGCGCCGGATGACGTGGTTGGTCCATCCGCCCAGGATGCCGCGCCGGACCTAACAGCGGGGTGACAGCGGCGGTTCGGGTCGTGTCACCGCCGTGTCCGTAGAACTGCCGCCGTGAACACCACCGCAGCCCGGAACGGGTTCCGCACCCGTGGCCGGATCGTCGCCGTCGCCGTCACCGTCCTGCTCATCGTCCTACCCGGACTGCTGCTCGCGGTCGCCGACCGCTCGTCGTGCAGCGCCGGGAACGTCGAGGTCGAGTGCCCCACCGACCCGGTGGGACCGCGGGGCCTCGCGGTGAGCGACCAGTTCACCTTCGCGCACCGCCCGCTGGGTCGCGAGGGGACCATCACCGCGCGGCTGACGTCGATGACCGGGATCATCACCTACCCGCCGCCGGACCACGACGAGATCGTGGAGGGTCTCGTGCCGTGGGCGAAGGTCGGCGTCGTCGTCAAGGACGGCACCGAGCAGGGCTCGTCCTACGCCGCGCTCGTGATGACCGGCGCGCACGGCGTGCGGATGCAGCACGACTACGCCCACGACACCGCGGGCGGTCCCGGCCCGCTGACGGCGCCGCGCTGGCTGCGCCTGACCCGCTCCGGCGACGTCGTCACCGGCGAGGAGTCGACCGACGGCGAGCGGTGGACGACCGTCGGCACCGCGGAGCTGCCGGGGCTCCCGGACACCGTGCGGGTGGGGCTGCTCGCGACGTCGCCGGGTGACCTGACGCTCGTGCCGACCGCGCTCGGCGCGACCAGCGGGCAGGCCCGGTTCACCCAGGCCACCGGGGTGTTCGACGACGTCACGGTGGACGGCGCCCCCGTCACCGGGTGGACCGGCTCGCAGATCGGCGAGTCGGGCGCCACCGACTGGGAGAAGCACCACCGGGCGCCGGGGGTCGTCGAGTCGGGCGGGACGGTGACGGTGACCGGGTCCGGCGACGTCGGGCCGGGACCGACGGTGGGCGGGCGCTCCGTGGAGGGCCTGCTCGTCGGTCTCGTCCTCGGTCTGCTGGTGCTGGTCGTGGTGGCCGCGCGGTTCGCCCCCCGCCGCGATCCCGGTGCGCTGCCGGGTCGGGCGGCCGTGCTCGCCGCGGTCTCGTTCGCCTCGGGGACGGTCGCCGCCGCGGTGGTGGTCCTGGTGGGTTCGGCGGTCCTGCGCGCCAACGGCGGCGGTGTCCTGCCCGTGTCACCGCTCACGGGCCTGCGCGTGGTCGTGGGCGTCGGCGCGCTGGCCGCCGCCGTGGCCGTCCTCGCGGTCGCCGTCAGCGCGCTGCTGGGCCGGGCGTGGGCGGCGGTGCTGACCGTGGTCGGGGTGGTGCTGCTGCCCTACGCGCTGGGCGTGCTGCCGCTGCTGCCCGACGAGGTGTCCCGCTGGCTGCTGCGCGTGACACCGGCCGCGGGCTTCGCCGTGCAGCAGACCGTGGAGGAGTTCCCGCAGGTCGTGGGCCATTACACGCCCTCGATGGGCTACTTCCCGCTGCCGTGGTGGGCGGGGCTGCTGGTCCTGCTCGGCTGGACCGCCGCCGCGGTCGGGCTCGCCGTCCGGCGGTCCACGGCAGGGGTGCGCCCGGGCCCGGAACGGGAACCCGCCGGTGTCCGTTCGGACACCGATCGCGATCCGGTTCAACCGCGGTGATCGTTCATCCGTACTACGGGGGTGAGGACGAGTTCACGAAGACGCCCGCTCCTGCCGCTCGGGACGCTGGCGGTCGCGTCGGTGCTGGGCGCGGGGGCCGCTTTCGCCGCCGTCGCGCTGCCCGAGCTGAAGGCCACGACCCTGGCCGAGCAGGCCCGGCGGCCCGACCGCAGCGTGCTGCTCAACGCCGACGGCGCGGGTCCCGCGACGACGGCGGTCACCACCACGACCCCTCCCCCGCCGCCGAAGCCGATCCTGCCGTTCAACGCGAAGCTGTCCTCCGACGACATCCCGGAGGCCACCGGCGGGGTCCGCAGCGGCGGGTGCAGCGGCGCGCTGATCGCTCCTCAGTGGATCGTCACGGCGGGGCACTGCTTCCACGACGTCAACGACGTGCGGGTGGGCGGCAAGCCCCTGTACACGACCGTGGTGACGATCGGGAAGCTCACCACCGGCGAGCGGGGCGGCCAGACCGCGGAGGTCGTGGACATCCGCCAGTCACCGCTCAACGACCTCGCGGTCGCGAAGCTCAGCGTCCCCGTGGTGGACGTCGTGCCGCTGGCGCTGCCCTCGGCGCCGCCCGTGATCGGCCAGCGGGTGCAGTTCGCCGGGTGGGGGTCGCTCTCGGCGACCGTCATCACGCCGACCGACCACCTCAAGCGGGGTGAGTTCACCGTCTCGGCCATCGCGGCGAACGAGTTGCAGGCCCAGCCGGTGGCGCCGCGCACCGTGGAGAACAGCCCCTGCCCGCAGGACTCGGGTGCGCCGTTCTTCACGACCGAGGACGACCGCACCGGGGTGCTGGTGGCCGTGGAGAGCACCGGACCCGCGTGCCCGCAGCCCGGCGCCGAGATCATCTCGCGGGTGGACGTCGTGGCCGACTGGATCCGCGACCAGACCGGCATCGCCCCCGAGTAGACGGAACGGGGCGCGGCTCCGCACGCCGCACCCCGTTCCACACCCCCAGCGGGTGTCAGCTCTTCCAGGTGATGGGCGACTTCAGGTAGTCGTCGCCCTTGTCGAAGGTCGCGCCCGCGACCTCCAGGCCTTCGCGGGAGGCCTGGAGGACGCAGGTCTCGAACTTCGCGCCCGCGGTGGTGAAGTCCTTCTTGGCGGTCTCGGACTCGCACTTGTCGGTCTCACCGGTGATGATCACGCCGGTGGACTTGCCGTCCGTGCCGATGGCCCGGAGGCTGACCGAGCTGTAGGCGAGGTCGCTGCCGTCGACGTTCTCGACGGTGACCCTGATGTAGTAGGGGATCAGGCCCTTCGCCTTGTCGCCGAACTTCGCGAGGTCGGCGTTGTCGCCCTTCTCGATCGCGGTCACGGTGATGGCGATGGTGCCGTTCTTGTCCGTGCCGTACTTGAACGGCACGACGGCGCGGTCGCCCACCTTCAGCTCGGAGCCGGGCTTGGTGACGTCACCCGCCGCGGCCTTCGGCAGCGAGGCGGACGAGGACGCGGTGGACGACGCGGACGTCGCCGGGCTCACGGCGCTCGTCGCGGCCGTGATCGGCGCGGTCGACGTCGACTGCACCGCGGTGCCCGCGGTCTCGCTCGCGCACGACGACAGCAGCAGCGCGGCGGTCGTGGCGGCGGCGGCGAGCAGGGGGCCACGGAGGTGCGTCATGGAACTCCTCGGTAGACCCTCGCCGGACGGCGGCCGGCGAGGAGGTGCGGATGGACCTCCGGCCCGACAGGGACCGTCCGGTCTGCCAGGACGCTATCCGCGATCACCGCCGGGCTCTGTCGGTCGTTCGCACCACACCGTCGTGACGGTTGGGTCACAGGTCCTCGACGCCGATCAGCCCGTCCTGGATCGCGCGGGCCACCAGCGCCGCCTTGGTGGGGGCCTCGCGGCCGATCTGGGCGTACTTGATC
The DNA here is from genome assembly GCF_057122925.1 of Umezawaea sp. Lineage (NCBI taxonomy): Bacteria > Bacillati > Actinomycetota > Actinomycetes > Pseudonocardiales > Pseudonocardiaceae > Umezawaea > Umezawaea sp. The sequence continues at coordinate 6,754 of NZ_DBNGPQ010000101.1, forward strand.
CGGATGCGCTCCAGGTGGGAGTTGACCGTGCTCGCGCTGATCCCCAGCCGCTGCGCGACGAAGTCCTTGGACTCCGACTGGAACCACTCGACCAGCACCTCCGTCTCCCGCGCCGACAGCGCGGGCCGGTGGTCGGAGCGGTCGCCGGCCAGCGCGCCCGCCAGCGACGGCGGCGTGTACGGGTCGCCGCGACCGGCCGCGCGGGCGGCCTCGACCAGGTGCTCCTCGCCCTCGGCCTTGGTCAGGTAGCACAGCGCGCCCAGTTCGAGGCACGTCAGCGCGATGTCGTCGTCCGCGCGCATCGAGTACACGACCACGCGCCTGCCCGCCTCGACGAGCCTGCGCAGGTCTCCCAGCGCGGGGGTCGGACCGCCCAGGTGCAGGTCGAGGATCACGACGTCGGCGGTCGCGCCGTCGCCGATCCACGCCACCCGCACGTCCTCGCCCGCGGCGACCACCGTGATCGGCGGGGTGCCCGCGCCGAGCCAGTAGGCGACCCCGGCGCGCACCGCCGGGTGGTCGTCGACCACCACGGCGGTCAGTTGGGCTTCCATCTGGCCTCCATCCGCGTCCGCGGTCCGTAGGTGTCGCACTCCACTCGGACGAGCGGCGACGTCGGTGCGATCCCGTCGCCGGGATCGGTGTCGGCGAGCACGGCGACGCGCACCTCCTGGTCGGTGCGCAGCACGCTGACCCGCGCGCGGGTGCGGGTGTGCGACAGCGCGACCACGAGCGGGGCGGTCAGCTCGCGCCGCACGACCGTCGGGACCGCCACGGCGGAGCCGCTGACCGCGAGCGACACCTCGATGCCCCGCCGTTCCGCCGCGTCCACGCAGGCCTTGACCTCGTGCACCAGCGGGTCGGGCACGTCGTCGTTCTCGGCGAACAGCCTGCGCAGCTGGGTCGCGGCGAGCGCGCAGCGGCGGCGGGTGGCGTCGTCGCGCGGGTCGAGCGCGCCGTCGGCCAGCCCGACCAGCAGCGGCAGCGTCGCACCGAGCTGACCGGCGAACGTCTGCCGCCGGTCGCGTTCCCACTGCTCGGCCAGCGCGGCACGGGTGGCGATCCGGTCGCGGTCGGCCGCGACCGCCGCGGCCAGCCCCGTCTGGCGGCGCAGCACCAGCGAGATCACCACGATCGCGGCCTGGAAGCCCAGGACGCTGAGCACGACGACACCCGCCCCGCCGACCTCGGCGCGGTCGTGGTCGCCGACCAGCACGAACTGGGTCACGCTCGCCACGCCGTGCGCCGCGAGCGCGCCGATCAGCACGCCGAGGCGGTCGACGAGCAGGACGAGCAGGTGCCAGCCGACCAGGCCGAACGACCAGTGCACGTCGAGGAAGAACCCGTCCTCGGGGAGGGCGGCGGTGGCCGCGACCGAGGCGGCCAGCACCACCGCCGCGCCGCCGAACGCGACCGGCGCGGGCAGCGGTCGGCGGCGCAGCAGCCAGACCGCGCAGACGACGGTGACCAGCGCCAGGGTGGCGAACGCGGTGTTCTCGACCCACGCGGGCCGGTAGTCGCGCTGGTGCTGGACCAGCCACGTCGCGTTCAGGCCGGTCTGCACGACGGCGGTCACGGCGAGCAGGACGATCCTGATGTTGGCGAAGAGCCGGTCGTCGTCAGCCACGCGGCCACTCCAGCCGCACGGTGGTGCCGCCGCCGGGTCGCGAGTCCACGGTGGCGCGGCCCCCGACGGCGGCCATCCGCTCGACCAGCGAGCCGCGGATGCCCCGGCGGTGCTCCGGCACGGCGGTCGGGTCGAACCCGGTGCCGGTGTCGGTCACCGTCACGACCAGGCCGTCGCCCGACCCGGCGACACCGAGCGCCGCCGCGCGCACGCCCGCGTGCCGCTCGACGTTGGTCACGGCCTCGCGCACGGCTCGCACCAGCGCCAGCGTGACCGGCACCGGCAGCAGCGGCACGTGCTCCCAGCGCGCGTCGATGGCGAGGGGGCTGCGCTCGACCACCGACCGCAGCGACGACTCCACGTCCACCAGCCGGTCGTCCAGGCCGGGTCCGCCGGTCGATCCGGTCAGCACGGCCAGGTCGCGCCGGGCGAAGTCGGCGACCTCCGCCGGGTCGGCGGTGCGGCTGCCGACCAGCAGGAACGTCGCCGAGGCCGTGTCGTGCAGCAGGGCGAGGTACTCCCGTTCCCGCCTGCGCCGCTCACGGGCCAGCACCTCGGCCCGTTCCAGCGCCGCCTGCCGGGCGCGCAGCTCGTCGACCCCGCGGGCGGAGCGGACCAGCAGCAGGAACGCCAGCCGCGCGAGCAGGCACTCGACCCCGACGCGCAGCAGCGTCGACGGCGGCCCGCCCGCCGCGAGGAACACGGCGAGCAACCCGACCGTGGCGGGGACCGCGATCTTGAGCGGCCACTCCCACTGGAACGTGATCGCGGTGATGGTGAGGACGTTGAGCGCCCACAGGTTCGGCCCGGACGCCGTCCACGACTGCGTCGCGCAGATCGCCCCGGCCCGTGCGACGGCCAGCGCCAGCGCGACCAGGGTGCCGCGGGTGGCCGGGACGCCGTCGGAGACCGCGCCGACCAGCGCCAACCCCAGCAGGCCGAGGCCGAGCGGGACGGCGTCGTCCGGGACGGCGAGCACGCCGAACACGCTGATGACCGCGAGTCCGACGCCCCGGACCGGGCCCGCGAACCGGCCGACCGCCAACCGGAAGCCCGCCTCGACGGCGCCGGTGGGCGACGGCGCTGGCATAGGTCCCCCAGACGTCGTCGGTGCGGCTGGTTGGAGTATTCCGGGTCGGCGGTCCGGGTGCAGCCCTAGGGGGCCGGGGTGGGACGCCCTCGGCCGGGCGGACGTGCGTGGTCAGCGTTCGCGGACGCCGTGGAGATCGGCCGGGGCGACCGTGGTCGACGCCGTGCCGGTCACCGCGACGGTGCCGGTCAGCCCGTTCTCCAGCCGATCGGTCTTCCTGGTGGAGGGACCGACCACCTCCACGGCCAGGGCGACGGCGTCCGCGCCCGCGGTGGCGGCTTCCACGCGTTCGGTGGACACGGCGTCGTCGAGCAAGCGGCAGGGTCGATCGGCCACGCGCTCTGGTCGGCGCTGCCGCTGACACCCGGTTCGGCACATCCACGACCGGCGACCTCGGCAGTCGCGGAGGTCACCCGTCGCGGCGGCCGACGGTGGCGAACAGCGGCAGCAACAGCAGGGACACCACCAGTCGGGTCACCTGGAAGGCCATGACCAGCGGGGTGTTGGACTCGGTCGCGAGGGACAGGCCCAGCACCGCTGAGAGGCCGCCCGGTGTGGACGCGAGGTAGGCGTCGTAGGCGCTGATCGACGTGAGGCGGCTCAGGCCGACGCCGACCAGGGCGCAGGCGGCGACGGTCGCGACGATCTGCACGCCCGCCAGCGGGAGCACGCGGGTCACGGCGCGGACCTTGTCCAGCGACAGGGAGGAGCCGATCTGGAGGCCGACGACGAGGAACGCGGCACCGAGGGCCGCGGTGGGCATCGCGGGGTGGTCGAAGAGGCCGCAGGCGGCCAGGCCGAGGGCGGCGAGCATCGGCCAGACCAGGGCCGAGCCCGCGAACGCCAGCAGCCGGTTCGCGACCAGGCCCGCGGTCACGGCGAGGAGCGCGAACAGCGCCGACTTCGCCGCGCTCGCGGACACCTGGTCGCCGACGGCCCGTGAGCCGGGGTCGAGCCAGAGGACCACGGCGGGCATCGACACGAGGACGAGCAGCACGCGGAGGTACTGCACGACCATCACGACGTGCTCGTCCGCGCCGGCCTCGCGCGCGCCGGTGATGAACCCGACCGCGCCCCCGGCCACCGAGGAGAACACGGCGGTGCGGCCGTCGACCGTCGGCAGGAGGCGGAGGAGCTGCCCTACGCCGGTGCTGACGACGAGGGTGGCGGTGACGACGACGAGGATGGCCTGCCAGTGCCGGGCCACCTCGCCCAGCACGGTCCGGTCGGCCATCGCGCCGATCGACGCGCCGAGCACGGCCTGCGCGACCGTGCCCGCGAACCGGGTCGGCCCCGGTTCGCGGCGGCCGGTGGACGACGCCGTGAGTCCACCCAGGACTCCCGAGAACAGCAGGGCCGCGGGCACGTCGAGCCACGTGAGCAGCACGGCCGACAGCGCCGTGACGACGGCGACGAGGAGCCGGGGCGCAACGCGGGAGAACACCGGTCCGGCTCCTCGTCGCGTCGGTCAGGGAACGAGGACGGCGAGCGGCACGTGGTGCTGGCCCGCGTGGACGTCGCGGTCGAACAGGCTGCCCTGGCTGACCGGACGGGGGTAGGAGATCTTCACGACGTGCAGCGACGGGATGCGGAAGATCCGCACCCCGTCGGCGGGGACGTCGTAGAGGCGTGCGACGACGGCCTCGTCGAGGAACTCCTCGTCGGCGACGATCGCGTAGCCCGCCTCGTCGCGCATGAACAGCTCGACGGTGACCCAGAAGGGGCCCGCGTTCTTCGACCGGACCTCCAGCGCCAGGTCTCCGAGGGTCGGGCTGGTGTCAGACATGGGCGGCGGCCTTTCGCAGGTGGGTGCGGAACATGCTGGTGGGGGTCTCGGTGTCGACCACGTGGTTCAGGACGAACTCGTAGGCCGCGCCGCGCTCGGTCTCCGCGGGCGACGTGGCGAAGGCCAGGCTCGGCAGGTAGGCCATGTCGGTGGCGGGCAGGTGCAGCATCAACGGGTTCGCGACCTTCGCGACGGCCGTCGCGGTCTCCTGGGACGCGGCCTGCACCAGCAGCATCACGCCGACCTCGCGCGGCGGCGAGGTGTCCGGGTCGAGGTGGCCGAGGACCGCGTTGTGGCCGTAGAGCCGGATGTCGAACGCGTAGTCGGCGGCGTCGAGGCCGAGGGTCTGGGTGACCCGGCCGGTGAGGACCTGCCGCAGGAACTCCGCCCAGCCCTCGACGTCCTTGAGGATCAGCGGGTCGCGGATGGCGGTGAACGACAGGGTCTCGTAGCCGGTGATCCGGGCGCCTTCGAGCTTCACGGTGTGCTGGTCGGCGACCTCGAACCGGGACCCCTCGACGCGGACCCTGCGGTCGTCCAGCGCGGTGTAGACGGCGTCGGTGACGTCGAGGGTGCCCGCGGGTTCGCGCATCCGGAACGGGTCGGCCGTCTCGTAGAGCATGTGCGCGGCCACCGAGTGCGGTGTGCAGGAGACGGACTCGTCGAGGGATTCGATGACGAAGCCGGTGCGGTCGATCGTGGCGAACACGCTGCCGGAGCGCGGGTTGGTCGTGCACTGGCCGCCGCACTCGACGATCTTCGCCGCGTGCCAGCTCGGCCCGGCGGGCAGGCCCTTCATCAACGGGTACGCGGCGGCGAGCGCCGTGTCGGTCGCGCGGCCCGCGAGCACGACGTCCGCTCCGCTCCGCAGCGCCTCGACGATGGGTTCGTGGCCCATCATCCCGACGATGTGGGTGCAGCTCCGCACCGTCTCGGCGGCCAGGTCCCGCAGGGGCGGCAACGGGTGGACGCGGCCCGCGTCGAGGTGCTCCACGACGTCGGCCGCCGTCTGCTCGCTGTAGATCGTCGCGACCGCGAGGTCCAGGCCGTCCTCGGCGATGATGTCGTCGACCATGCCCGCGACCCAGTCCACGCCCGAGTCGGTGCCGCTCGTGCCGCAGGAGCCGACGATCAGCGGGATGCGGGCCCGCGCCGCCGCGCCGAGCAGGATGCGCAGGTCGCGGGACACGGCCGCCGCGGCGGTCTTCGGCTTCCCCGAGCCCAGGTAGTACGGGCCCGAGTCGGTCGACCCGCCGTCGACGGCGATGACGTCGGCTCCCAGCGCCAGTCCGCGCTCGACGGCGGCCACGTCGAAGCCCGCGCCCAACATCCCCGAGGGCACCAGGATCCGCACCTCGTCGACCGCCTCGTCCGGCTTGCTCATCCGCGCTCCCTGCCCGCTCAATGGGTTACTTTTGACTTTTGCTATAGCATAACACGCGAAGATCGGACCTACCCCGCCGTGATCAGGTGGGCGTTGACCGACGACCGCGGTGCCCCGGCGAGCGCGGCGACGAGTTCACGGGCGGCGCCCACCCCGGCCGCCCGGCGGGCCTCGGCGGTCTGGCCCGCCATGTGCGAGTAGACGGTGATGCCGTCGACCCCGCGCAGCGGGCTGTCGGCGGGCAGCGGCTCGACGTCCACGACGTCGAGCTCGGCCCCCGCGATGACCCCGGTGGTCACGGCCCGCACGAGCGCGGCCTCGTCGACCAGCGGACCGCGAGCGGTGTTGACCAGCACGGCGGTCGGCTTCATCGTCGCGAGCGCGTCCTCGTCGACGAGCCGCCGCGTCCGCGGGGTGAGCGCGGTGTGCAGCGAGACGTAGTCCGACTCGCGCAGCAGCGTGCCGAGGTCGGTGAACCGCACGGACGGGTCGTCGTCCGGGACGCTCGTCGTGCACAGCACCGTCATCCCGAACGCGCGGGCGAGCGGGACGACCCCGCGCGCCGACGCGCCGTAGCCGACCAGGCCCAGGGTCGCGCCGCGCAGCTCGCGACCGCTCCCCCGCGGCCAGCGCCCCTCGGCGACGCCGAGCGCGAGCGGCACCAGGCGCCGGGCGGCGGCGATCAGCAGCCCCAGGGTGTACTCGGCGACGGCGTTGGCGTTGACGCCCGGCAGGGTGCTCACCGAGATGCCCAGGCGGGTGGCGGCCTCGACGTCGACGGAGTCGTGGCCGACGCCCGAGCGGACGACGGCGCGCAGCGCGGGCGCGGCGCCCAGGACCGCGGCGGTCAGCGGCTCGGTGCCGATGACCGCGCCCTCGACGCCGTCCAGGGCGGCCACGAGTTCGGCCGGGTCGCGCACGCCCGTGCCGGGCAGGTGGCGCGTGCGGTGGCCCGCCTCGGCGAGCAGGAGGTCGACCTCGTCGCCGGGGCGCAGGTGGTCGGTCGTGATCAGGACCAGGGCCACGGCGTCACAGCACCTTCGCGACGCCGGAGGTGCGGCGGCGGGCCAGCACCCGGATCCGCAGCACCGCGACGACGGCGAGCGCGGCGAGCAGACCCGCGTCGAGCAGCATGAAGCGCCAGCCGGTGATGTCGACCATGCCGCCGACGGCCGCGGGACCGACCAGCCCGCCCAGCTGCCAGGTCACCGTGTACAGGCCGGTGTAGGTGCCGATCACGCGCATCGTGGGCGCGAGGTTCCACAGCACCACGGCGGCGTTGATGATGAACCCGGAGGCGCCGACCCCGGCCAGGACCAGCGCGGCCATCGTCGCGGTCGCGGTCGGCACGGCGGTCGCCAGGACCATCGCCGCGGCGAAGACGGCCATGCCGATCGTCATCGTGCGCAGGCGGCCGATCCGTTCCGCGAGCAGCGCGGCGGGGTAGGCGGCGACCAGGAACGCCAGCCCGCCCGGCAGCGTGAGCCCGCCGGCGTCGCCCCGGGACAGCCCGACGGCCTCCATCGCGTAGGGCGTCATCAGCGCCCGCGACGCCGCGTAGGCACCGCCGAAGAGCAGCACGGAGGCCAGCAGGAGCAGCGGGCTGCGGTCGACGTCGCGGACGATGCCGAGCACGACCGCGCGCATCCGCACGCCCCGGACCGCGTCGGTCCTCCCGGCGTCGGCGGCGTCCTCGACCAGCGCGGCCCGGTAGGCGCGCGACCGGTTGTCGCGCACCCGCCACACCAGCACGGCCACCACGACGAACGCGGTGGCGGACGGGACGACGAAGGCGAGCGTCGGGTGGTCGTCGACCAGCAGGACGCTGATGACCGCCGTGGTGACGGTGGTGAGCCCGGAGGCGACCTTCACCGCCGCGTTGCCCCGGCTGCGGCGTTCCGGCTCGACGAAGTCCGGCATCAGCGACTCGACGACGGGCTTGAAGCTGTTGCCCACCAGGGCGAACAGGAACATCACCACGACCAGCGACGCGAACGACCAGGAGAGCGGGATGAGCAGGAACAGCAGCGCCGAGGCGGGCATCACCACGGCGATGTAGGGCATCCGGCGCCCCCACGCGGTCCTGGTGTTGTCGGACCGGTTGCCCATCCACGGCTGGATGAAGATGCCGAGCAGGTTGTCCATGCCCATGAGCAGGCCGACGACCGCGGCGCTGCCGACGTGCTCCCGCAGCAGCGGCGGGACCTGCGCGTCGTAGAACGTCCACATCGACTCCTGGGCGAACACCGCCAGGGCGCAGAAGAAGACGATCCCGCGCGCGGCCGCGCGGTCCACGGGTGTGGTTGCCGACGTCATACGTGATCCCCCGGTGGAGTGGGATGGCCCAGGTGGGAACGCCGGAGTGGCGTGCGGCACACCGTAAGATGCTATAGCAAGCTTGTCAAAAGTTTCTTAAGACTTAACCAATCGCACGTCGTCTATCGTGGTGGCATGGCACGGGACACCTTGAGCACGCTCACCAACGACACGCTCGCCGACCGCTCCTACCGCGCGGTCCGCGACGCCATCGGGTCCGGCGAGCTGCGTCCCGGCGAGAAGATCACCGAACGCGGGCTGGCCGAACGCCTGTCCGTCAGCCCCACCCCCGTGCGCGAGGCCATCCGGCGGCTCGAACAGGACGGGCTCATCGAGCGCACCGGCCCGCGCACGGTCGTCGTGGCCACGATCGGGGACACGGCGCGCCAGGACCTCGCCGAGGTCGAGATCGGCCTGCGCGGCCTGGTGGCGCGGTTCGCCGCCCGGCACGCCACCCCCGACCAGCTCGACCGCCTCGACGCGATCCTCGACGAGGCCGACGACCTGCACATCGTCATCCGCAAGCGGCACGACGACGGCAAGCCGATCGACCGGCACCTCGACGCGCTGCTCGACACCATGCAGCGGTTCAACGAGGGCGTGAACGCGTGCGCGGCGAACTCGGTCCTGGTCAGGCTGCTGGAGCAGACCAGGGTGTTCTCCCCGTCGGAACGGCGGACGCGCCTGCTGGAGCGGGTCGCCGCCGACAAGGAGTTCGGCCTCGACCGCTACGCCAGCCACCGGGCGCTGGTCCACGCCCTGCGCGCGGGCGACTCCGCCGCCGCCGAGCAGATCGTCCTGGAGGACGCGCGCGGCGGCCTCAACGCGCTGCGCGGCGAACCGCGCCGGGGCTGATCCCCCTCACGCCGACTGGCGGACCACCAGCGTCGGCTCGAACACCACGGACGTGACGCGGCGGTCCTGCCTGCCGATGCGGTCGAGCAGCAGGCCGACCATCTCCGCCGCCATGTCCTCCACGGGCTGGCGCACGGTGGTCAGGGCAGGCCTGCTGGAAGTGGCGGCGCTGCTGTCGTCGAAGCCGATGACGGCGACGTCGTCGGGCACGCGGCGGCCGTGGTCGCGCAGCACGTGCAGGGCGCCGGAGGCCATCAGGTCGTTGGCCGCGAACACCCCGTCGACGTCCGGGTGCTCGGCGAGCAGGCGCTCCATGGCGCGCTCGCCGCTGTCCTGGGTGAAGTTGCCCTCCACGAACGGCGCCTCGGGGTGGCCGTGGGCGGCCCAGGCCTCGCGGAACCCGGCCAGCCGCTCCTGGCTCGCGGGCACGTCGAGCGGACCGGAGATGGTGGCGACGCGCCGGCAGCCGCGGGCGACGAGGTGGTCCACGGCCAGCCGCGCGCCGTCGCGGTGGGCGAGGTCGACGTAGCTGATCGACAGCGGCCGGGTCGGGCGGGCGAACAGCACCGAGGGCACGGAGGCCGCGACGAGCATCGCGGGCAGCGGGTCCTCGGAGTGGATGGCGACGACGACCGCGCCGTCGGCGTTGCCCTGCCGCAGGTGGTCGACCACGTGCGCGCGGGTCTCGGGGGTGTCGGCGAACATCAGCAGCGGGTAGATGCCGCGCGGTCGCAGCGCGCTGATGATGCCGCTGGCGACGCGGCCGAAGAACGGGTCCACCAGGATGTCGCCGCCGAAGCCGCCCGCGCCGGACACGACGAGCGCGATGGTGCCGGTGCGGCGGGTGACCAGCGAGCGCGCCGCCGTGTTGGGGGTGTAGCCCGTCTTGGCGATGGCCCGCCGCACGGTCTCCTGGATGGCCGGGTCGACGTTGCGGGTCGTGTTGATCACGCGCGACACCGTCGCCCTCGACACCCCCGCCACCCGTGCCACGTCCTCCAACGTGGGAGGACGTGCCTGGGACGCTGCGCTCATGGAGGCTTTATAACACAGCGGAGAGCGCTCTCCAGGTCACGAACCGGTCGAGCCGACCGCCGGACGCCGACGGCCGGTGCTCCGGTCGGCCGCCCGGAGACCGCTTTCCGAACGCCTTGGAGAGCGCTCTCCAAGGGCTTTGTCCCCGGTGGCGCGATTCCGGTGTGGGAACAGCGAAATTCGGGCTCCCGCGCACCGCGATACCAGGTCGTGGGCATGACTTGACACACGTGACGTCGAAAGGCGAGGGTGTCCCTACTCGGAGAGCGCTCTCCAAATCACCACCCCAGGAGTGATCGCCCCATGACGACCACGCAGAGACCCGGCACCGACACCGACCTCGACGTGCTCATCGACCGGCTGACCCTGGCGGAGAAGATCCGCCTGCTGTCGGGCGGCGGCACGTTCCGCGGCCAGGCCGAGGAGTCGATCGGGCTGCGCGCGATCGTGTTCTCCGACGGGCCGGTGGGCGTGCGCGGCGAGCGCTGGGACGAGCGCGACACGGCCCTGACCCTGCCGTCGCCGACGGCCATGGCGGCGACCTGGGACGCCGACGTGGTGAGCGGGCTGGGCAGGCTGCTGGCGGCCGAGGCGCGCCGCAAGGGCGTGGACGTCCTGCTCGCGCCGAACCTCAACCTGCACCGCTCCCCGCTGGGCGGCAGGCACTTCGAGTGCTTCTCCGAGGACCCGCTGCTCACCTCCCGCATCGGCGCCGCCTACGTGCGCGGCGTGCAGTCCGGCGGCGTCGCGGCCACCCCGAAGCACTACGTGGCCAACGAGTCGGAGACCGAGCGGCTGACGCTGGACGCCCGGATCGACGAGGCGACCCTGCGCGAGGTGTACCTGGCGCCGTTCGAGGCGGCCGTGCGCGCGGGCGCGTGGGTCGTCATGTCGGCCTACAACGGCGTGAACGGCACGACGATGTCGGACAGCCCGCTGCTGGACGAGCCGCTGCGCGGCGAGTGGGGCTTCGACGGCGTCGTGGTGTCGGACTGGGGCGCGGTGCGCTCGGTCGGGTCGAGCACCGACCTCGCGATGCCCGGCCCGCACGAGCTGCGCGCCGCTCCGCTGGAGGAGGCCGTGCTCCGCGGCGACGTGGCCGAGTCGGAGGTCGACGACCGGCTGCGGCGCATCCTGCTGCTGGCCAGGCGGGTCGGGGCGCTCTCCCCCGCCACTCCGGTGCCGCCGCCGCGGATCACCCCGGACGAGTCGCGCGCCCGGCTGCGGCGGGCCGTCGCGGCGGGCGCGGTGCTGCTGCGCAACGACGCCCTGCTGCCGCTGGACCCCGCCGCGCTGACCCGCGTGGCCGTGCTCGGCCCGAACGCCGTGGACGCGCGGGTGCAGGGCGGCGGCAGCGCCGGGGTGTTCCCGGCGGCCGTGGTCTCCCCCGTCGACGGCATCCGCTCCGCGCTCGCCGGGCGGGCCGAGGTCGTGCACCGCGCGGGCGCGGTCCTGCACACCCGGCCGACCCCGCTCAAGCCCGAGCACACCAGCGACCCGGTCACCGGCGAGCCCGGCGTGCTCGTGCGGTACCTGGACCCCGACGGCGAGGTGGTCCACGCCGAGCACCGGCTCAGCGGCCGGATCCTCGACCCGTCGATCGACGTGGACGCGGCCTTCGTCGAGGTCAGCGCACTGCTGAGGCCTCCGTCGCCGGGCGACTGGCGGTTCGCGGTGGTCGGGCTCGGCGAGGTGCTGCTGGAGGTCGACGGGCACGTGCTCGTGGACGAGCTGGTCGTGCCCGAGTCCGACGACCCGACCTACGTGCACGTCGCGCCGTCGTTCCGCGAGGCCACCTGGCCCGTGCGGGAGGGGCACGAGGTGCTGGTGCGCGCCCGGCGGCGGCTCACGCCCGGCGAGGGCAACGCCGTCGCGCTGGCCGCGGACCCGCCCCTGGTGGACGAGGACGTGGAGCTGGCGGCGGCCGTGGAGCTGGCGCGGACGTCGGACGTGGCGGTCGTCGTGGTCGGCACGACCGACGAGATCGAGAGCGAGGGCTTCGACCGCACCACGCTGGCGCTGCCCGGCAGGCAGGACGAGCTGGTGCGCGCGGTCGCGGCGGTGAACCCGCGCACGGTCGTGGTGGTCAACGCGGGCGGGCCGGTGGAGCTGCCGTGGCGCGACGAGGTCGCCGCGGTGCTGGTCACGTGGTTCCCCGGCCAGGAGGCGGGCGACGGGCTGGCCGACGTGCTGCTCGGCGCGGCCGAGCCCGGCGGGCGGCTGCCGACGACGTGGGCGGCGCGCACGGCGGACGTGCCGGTGCTGGACACGACGCCGGTCGACGGCGTGCTGGGCTACACCGAGGGCGCGCTGATCGGCTACCGCGCGTGGGCGGCGCACCCGGTGGCGCCCGCGTACTGGTTCGGCCACGGGCTGGGCTACACGACATGGGCCTACGAGGGCTTCTCCGCCCGCGACAACGTCGACGCCGGGGCGGGCTTCGACGTGCGGGTGCGGGTCCGCAACACCGGTGCGCGCGAGGGCCGGGAGGTCGTTCAGGTCTACCAGGCGCTGGGCGAGGACCGGCGGCTCGTCGGCTACACGACCGTGCGCGCCGCTCCCGGCGAGGCGGTGTGGGCGCGGGTGCCGATCGAGGCGGACGCGCTGCGGCGGTGGTCGACGGCCGACCGCGCGTGGCGCCCGGCGAGCGGCACGATCACGCTGCTGGCCGGACCGTCGGCGGGCGACCTGCCGCTGTTCGGGAAGCTCAACACGGCCCGCTAGCCCAGGAGGGGAGCACCGCCGAACCCGACCTCGTTGCCCTCGGGGTCGTGGTAGGTCGCCTTGCGCACGCCGTTGTCGTAGGTCTCGCGCTTCGTGGGCCTGATCCCGGCCGCGGCGATGCGGGCGACGGCGGCGTCCAGGTCGTCGACGACGATGTTGAGCATCCCCCGTCCGGCGTGCGTGGGCCTCTGGCAGATGAACACCGATCGGTGCTCGGCGAGGTCCCACACGGCTTCGGTGTCGCTCGCGACGAAGGAGGCGGGGAAGCCGAACAACTTCTCGTACCAGGTGAGCGCCGACGGGAAGTCGTCGACGGGGATTCCGGCGTAGAGGTCAAGGGCCATCCGGCCATGCTAGGCGGCCGAGTCGGTCCGGTGGCCGCACGGACGAGCGAATCCCGCGTGCGGCACCGAAGTCGAGGTGTCCTCTCGATCCGGCGCTTCACGTCGACTCGCGGACGACCAGCTCGGGGCGGAACATGATCTGCTGGTGCGAGTGCGCCGCGGGCTGGTCGCACTCCTCCACGAGCAACCGCGCCGCCGTCCGTCCTATGTGGAGGGTCGGTTGGCGCACCGACGACAGCGGCACGGCGGCGTCCGCGGCGAACTCGATGTCGTCGTAGCCCAGCAGGGCGACGTCGTCGGGCACCCGGCGGCCGGTGCTGACCGCCGCGCGCAGCACGCCCAGCGCCAGCAGGTCGTTGGCGCAGAACACCGCCGTCGGCGCGGCACCGCCGTCGAACAGCTCGCGCGCGGCCTCGTACCCGTGGCGGGCCTTGAGCGCGGGCACCTCGACCACGTCGACCGCCACGCCCCGGTCGGCGACGGCGCGGCGCAGCCCGGTGAGCCGGTCCTTGCACTGCCGCAGCGACAGCGGGCCGGTGACGTAGGCGATCCGCCGGTGCCCCGCGGCGACCAGGTGCTCGCCTGCCAGTTCACCGCCTGCCACGTCGTCCACCGCGACCGAGCAGCAGTCCACCCCCTGGTAGTGCCGGTCCACCAGCACGGTCGGCGTGCCGCGGCGGCGCAGCGCGTCGAGCCGTTCGGACATCGGCCCCACGGGGGTGATCAGCATTCCCCTGACCCGCTGCTCCTCCAGCAGTCGCAGGTACCGGTCCTCGCGGGCGGCCTGCTCGTCGGAGTTGCACAGCACCAGCGCGTAGCCCAGTTCGGTGGCCACGTCCTCGATGCCCCTGGCGATGTCGTGGAAGAACGGGTTGGCCAGGTCCAGCACGATCAGGCCCAGCGACCGGCTGGTGCCCGCGCGCAGCTGCGCGGCCTGGGAGTTGCGCACGAACCCCAGTTCCGCGATGGCCGCGAGGACGACCTCCCTGGTCGCCTCGGACACCTTGTCCGGCCGGTTGAGCACGTTGGAGACCGTGCCGAGGGAAACCCCGGCACGTTCCGCCACGTCCTTGATGCTCGGCGCCATCGCGCGATCCTATTCGTCGGGCGACGATTCTGCTGAAACGATTCACTGCCGTCCGGTGAACCGCCACGTCCCGAACGGCACCCGGTGCACCGCGAAACCCGGCTCGACGCGGACGAACTCCGCGCCCGCCGGAGCGGTGACGGCCTCGCGCGACGCGGCCGGGACGTGCACCTCGGCCGTGGACCCGACGGGGACCTCCACGGTGAGCCGCACCTCCGCGCCGACCAGCGACCAGCCGACCGACGCGGTGCCGCGCACGGTCCGGATCGAGGTCCGCGCCCACGTCACGCCGACGCGGGCGTCCGGCCGCACGACGAACGTCTTGTAGCCCGCGTCACCGGGGCGCAGGCCGGCCACGTTCTCGTAGAGCCACTGCACGACCGTGCCCTGGAAGTAGTGGTCGCGCGACCGCGAGTCCGCGGGCCACATCTCCCACATCGTGTCGGCGCCGTTGTCGAACCAGAATCCCCAGCTCGGGAAGCCGCGCTGCACCGCGATGGCGTGCGCCACGTCGGGGAAACCGTGCTGGGTCAACGCCCTGAGCAGCACGCTGGTGCCCAGCGCCCCGGTGTTGAGGTGGTCGCCGCGCGCCCGGACGTCCGCGACCAGCGCCGCCACGACCGACGGCACCTGGCCCGCCGGGACGAGCCCGAACATCAGCGGGATCGCCTGCGAGGTCTGGCGGAAGTCCGGGTCCCGCGCGCTGCGGTAGTGCCCGTCGACGAGGAACTCCGCGTTCAGCGCGTCGCGGCAGGCGTTCGCCGTGGCCCGGTAGCGGGCCGAGACGTCCGCGTGCCCCAGCAGGTCGCCGAGTTCGGCCGTGGCGACCAGCGCGCGGTGCAGGTACGCGGTCGCGGTGAGCCGGGTGTCCTCCGGCGGGTTGCCGCCGTAGCCGGGCGGCAGGTAGTCGCCCAGCGCCGTGGTGGCCAGCCCTCCTCGCAGGCGGCCGACCTCCCAGTCCAGGTACTTCGTCAGCGTCGCCCAGTGGTCGGCCGCGAGCCGCTCGTCGCCGTAGACCCGGTACATCTCGCGGACCAGGAACGGGTACACCGTCGTCCACTCCGGCGAGGGCGCGGCCTCCTGGTAGCCCCAGCCGCCGCTGGGCACGATCACCGGCAGCGCACCGGGACCGGTCTGGCTGTCGGCGAGGTCGCCGATCCACTTGGTCAGGAACCGCTGCACGCCGAACGCGTGGGCCAGCACCGGCGCGCCGAGCTGCGCGTCGCCGGTCCAGCCGTTCTTCTCGAACATCGGGGTGTCGGTGGGGATGCCGTGCAGGTTGTTGAGCAGGGTCCGCTTCATCGCGCGGTCGAGCTGCTCGAAGAACGGCTCGGAGCAGCGGAACGTCCCGGTCTCCGGCACGTCGCTGTGCACGACCCGGCCGACCACGTCGCCCAGCCCCGGCTTGGTCGGGAAGCCGGTGACCTGGACGTAGCGGAAACCCTTGTAGGAGAAGCGGGGCTCCCACGTCTCGACGCCCTGCCCGGAGCAGGTGTACTCGTCGACCTGGTGGCGTCCGGGCACGTGGCCGTTGGTGTTGAGCACGCTGCCGTCGGGGTTGAGCCGCTCGCCGTGGGCCAGCCGGACGACCGTGCCCGCGGGTGCGGTGACGGTGATCCGCGACCACCCCGCCATCGTGCGGCCGAGGTCCACGACGTAGACCCCGGCTCGCAGCTCGGTGACGGCGGTGGCGCGCACGGTCTCCACCACGCGGATGGGTTCGTGCTGCTGGGCCCTCAGGGTGCCGGTCGGCGCGGTGACCAGCGTGGGCTCGCTCCAGCCCTCGACCGCGCGGCGGGCGTCGTAGGACTCCCCCGCGTACAGCGAGTTCGTGACGGTCCGGCTCTCCGCGACCCGCCAGCTCGTGTCCGTGGCGACGGTGGTGCGCGAGCCGTCGGTGTGGGTGATCTCCATCTGTGCCAGCAGCTTCGGCTCGGCGTGCCAGTGCGCCTGCTCCCAGCGCCAGACGTTCGGCGTGGTCATGCCGTAGAAACCGCGGCCCAGCGTCACGTCCAGGGTGTTCGAGCCTTCCTTGAGCTGCGCGGTGACGTCGTGGGTGGCGTAGAGGACGGTCTCCTCGTAGTCGGTGAAACCGGGGTCCAGCACCCGGTCGCCGACCTTGCCGCCGTTGAGCCGGGCGTCGTGGTAGGCCAGCCCGGCGATGTGCAGCCGGGCGCTCGCGACCGGCTTGGCGAGGCTGAACTCCTTGCGCAGCACCGGCGCCGGGGGTTCCACGACCAGGCTCACGCCCCGACCCCACGGGCCTTGGCCGTACGCCGCGAGCACGGTCGCCGCCACCCACCCCGAGTCGTCGAACTCCTTCCGCTGCCACCCGTCCTGCTCGGTCTCGGCGACCTTCCACCCGGTTCCGGTGACCAGTTCCCGTTGCCCGGCACCGGATTCGACGACCAGCCGCACGAGCAGGCCGCCGGGGTTGACCGAGACGGTGCCGCGGTTGGTGGCCAGCGCCGCGAGCACGACCCGGCCACCGGCGGCGCGCACCCCGGCGGTGACGTCGGCGGACCTGCCGAGCTTCCAGCCGTCGACCTGCTCCGGCGAGGACAGCACCTGCTGCCCGTTCAGGAAGAGGGTGAAGTCGTCGTCGGCCGTGGCGATGATCCGCGCGCGGGTGGTCCCCGGTGGCACGTCCAGGCCCGCGCGGAACCAGCGCGGGCCCGCGGGAGCGCCGGACGGGGTCGCGCCGGGCGACCAGATCCACGACGCCGGGTCGAACGACAGCCCGGCGACCGGTGGCGCGGCGCCGATCCACCTCGCGGTCCACGCCGTGCCGAGGAACGCCGTCTCCCACCACTTCGCCGCGCTCCACGCCGAGGGCCTGCCGCGCTGGTCCCACACCCGGACCCGCCAGGTGTACCGGGTGTGCGGGCGCAGCGCGGGACCGTCGTAGACGATCCCGACGCCGCGGTCGGACACCACCTTGCCGGTGTCCCACACCCCGTCCACCCGGACCTGGTACGCGGTCTGCGCGCCACCCGCGCCGTCCGCCGCCAGCACCCACGACAGCCGCGGCTTCGCGACGTCCGTGCCCAGCAGCGTCTCCGCGTACTCGACCGTCGTCGACTCGACCCGCACACCGCCCGCCGGTTCCACATCCGCCGCCGCCGTGCCCATCGGAAGTGCCAAGGCCCCCGCCCCCACCGCCGTGCCCACCAGGAAGTCCCGCCGGTTGACCCCGCCGCTCATCGGTTTCCCCTCGTGAAGGTCATCGGTTCAGGCGCCCCACCCGGCCTGGTCGCCGCCAACGCGGTCCGCGCTGATCCGATCGCCGTAACCGGACCGGCGGTAGGCCCGGACGGGATCGGGGTCGAGCCCCATGTCGGTCCGCAGCTCGGCGAGCAGCGGACGGACGTCGGTGTTGTAGGCGTCCATCAGCACGTCGTTCGACTCCAGCACGTCACCGGAGTCCTGAGCCGCGTCGAGCGCGTCCGCGTCGACCAGCAGCGCCTTCGCCGTGGCCTCCTGGACGTTGAGCACCGAGCGGATGATCGCCGGGATCTTCGCCTCGATGTTGTGGCACTGGTCGAGCATGAAGGCGATGCCCGCCTCCGGCCCCAGCGCGTCGGCGCGGACGATCTCGTGCATGATCCGGAACAGCTGGAACGGATCGGCCGCACCCACCATCAGGTCGTCGTCGGCGTAGAAGCGGGAGTTGAAGTCGAACGCCCCCAACCTCTTCTGCCGCAGCAGGAACGCCACGATGAACTCGATGTTCGTGCCCGGCGCGTGGTGACCGGTGTCGATCACCACCTGCGCCTTGGGCCCGAGTTCGACGCAGTGCGCGAACGCGGTGCCCCAGTCGGGGATGTCGGTGGCGTAGAACGCGGGCTCGAAGAGCTTGTACTCCACCAGCATCCGCTGGTCGTCGCCCAGCCGGTCGTAGACCTCCCGCAGCGCCTCGGCCAGCCTGTCCTGCCGCCGCGCCAGGTTGTCCTGGCCGGGGTAGTTCAGCCCGTCGGAGAACCACAGCTTGAGGTCGCGCGACCCCGTCTGATCCATGATGGACACGCAGTCCAGCAGGTGGTCGGTCGCCTTGCGCCGGATCCGGGGATCCGGGTTGGTGACGCTGCCGAGCTTGTAGTCGTCGTCCTGGAACACGTTGGAGTTGATGGCGCCCAGCGCCACGCCGCGCTCGGCGGCGTGGTCGGCCAGCGCCCGGTAGTCGTCGACGGTGTCCCACGGGATGTGCAGCGCCACCGTCGGCGCGACGCCGGTGAAGGCGTGCACCTGCGCGGCGTCGTCGATCTTCTCGAACGGCGTGCGCGGCACTCCCGGCTGGGTGAACACCTTGAACCGGGTGCCGGAGTTGCCGTACGCCCACGACGGCGTCTCGATCCGCTGTGCGCGCAGGGCGTCCTTCACCCGGTCCGCGGTCTCCGTCATCGTGCCCCCAGGGCTAGAAGTTGAACTGGTCGATGTTGCTCGCGGTGAACTCGGTCGGCGGACCGAGCACCAGTTCGCCCTTGGCGCCGATCGTGTAGTCGCCGAGGTCGCCCGCCTTGAACTCCTCGCCCTCCGCGCCGGTGATCTGGCCGGACGCGAGCGCGCCCGCGGCGTAGACGGCCAGGTAGCCGAGCTTGCTCGGGTCCCACAGCGCGAACGACTTGACCGTGCCGTCCTTGACGAAGTCGCGCATCTGGTTGGGCGTGCCCAGGCCGGTGAGCGCGACCTTGCCCTTGTACTCCGAGGAGCTGAGGTAGCGGGCCGCCGCGGCCACGCCCACGGTGGTCGGCGAGATGATGCCCTTGAGGTTCGGGTGCGCCTGGAGCAGGCCCTGCGTCTTCTGGAACGACGTCTGGTCGTCGTCGTTGCCGTAGGCCGTCTCCACGAGCTTCAGACCGGCGTTGGCGGGCTTGGCCAGCTCGGTCTTCATGATCTCGATCCAGGCGTTCTGGTTGGTGGCGTTGGGGGTCGCCGACAGGATCGCGATCTCGCCCTGGCCGCCGGTCGCCTCCGCGACCATCTTCACCTGCACGGCGGCGATCTCCTGCGCCGTGGCCTGGTTGACGAACACGTCGCGGGCGTCGGCAGCGGCGTCGGAGTCGAACGTGACGACCTTGACGCCCTGCGACCGCGCGGTCTTCAGCGCCGGGGCGACGGCGTTGGCGTCGTTGGCCGACAGCACGAGCGCGTTCTGCTTCTGCTGCGCGGCGGTGTTGATGTAGGTGACCTGGGAGGACGCGCTGGCCTCGGACGGGCCGGTCGCCTTCAGCTCGGCCTTGATCGCCGACGCGGCCTCGTCCGACCCCTTCTGCGCCACGGTGAAGTACGGGTTGTTGACCGCCTTGGGCAGGAAGGTGATCCTCAAGCCCTCCTTGATCGTCGCGTTCGGGTCGGCGGCGGCCGTGCCGCCCGCCGCGGGGGCGTCGGACTGGACGCTGTTCTTGCTGGTGCCGCTGCACCCGGCCAGCGCGACCGCGCCGGACAGCAGCAGCACCAGCGTGGTGACCGCGGGGCGTGGGGTCATGGTGATCGCCTTCCTGTGCTTGACGTGCGAACGCGGGCCGTCAGCGCCGGCGCGAGCACGCTCACCAGGAGCAGCAGGCCGGTGACGACGGTGAGGATCTCGGTGGAGACGTCGTCGAGGATGAGGACGTTGCGCAGACCGCCGAGCAGGAGCACTCCGGCGAGCACAC
Source organism: Umezawaea sp. (assembly GCF_057122925.1). Lineage (NCBI taxonomy): Bacteria > Bacillati > Actinomycetota > Actinomycetes > Pseudonocardiales > Pseudonocardiaceae > Umezawaea > Umezawaea sp. Next base: position 26,656 of record NZ_DBNGPQ010000101.1, read on the forward strand.
CGCCCAGCGTTCCGCGTCCGCCGAAGATGGAGACGCCGCCGAGGAGGACGGCGGCGACGACCGCGAGTTCCAGGCCGACTCCGTTGTCGGCGCGGGCACTGGAGAAGCGGAACGTGTAGACGATCCCGGCCAGCGCGGACATCGCGCCGGTCAGGACGAACAGCGTGAGCTTGACCCGCTTGACCCGGATGCCGGAGAAGCGGGCGCCCTCCTCGTTCGAGCCGATCGCGTAGACCGACCGGCCGAACGAGCTGGTGTGCAGGGTGATCGCGAACGCGACGGCGAGCACCGCGCACAGCAGGATCGGCCACGGCACCCAGGTGCCGGGAACGGGTGCGGTGCCGAACTCGGTGAAGCTGGCGGGGAAGTCGGCCACGGCCCGGTCGCCGAGCACGACCAGCGCCAGACCCCGGTACAGGGCGAGGGTGCCGATCGTGACGGCCAGGGACGGCAGGCCGAGGCGGGTCACCAGCAGGCCGTTGACCGCTCCGCACACCGCGCCGAGCACGACCACCGTCGGCAGGATCGCCTCCAGCGTCCAGCCCGCGTCCCACAGCTCGCCGATGACCGCGCTGGACAGGCCCAGCACGGACGCGACGGACAGGTCTATCTCGCCGGACACCACGACGAGCGTGAGCGGAAGCGCGATCAGCGCGACCTCGCCGATGTCCAGGCCGAGGTAGAACAGGTTGCCGCCGTCCAGGAACGCACCGCCGGTGCGGATCTGGCCGACGACCGCCACGAGGACCAGGAGAGCGACCAGCGCGGTCTCCCAGCGGGCGAACCGCTCAAGCATCGTGGTCACTCCTTCCGCGCAGCTCCCTGGCGAGCCTCAGCGCCAGGAGCCGGTCGACGGTGATGGCGCCGATGAGCAGTGCGCCGCTGATGGCCTGCTGCCAGAACGCCGGGACGCGCAGCACGACCAGGCAGCTCGCGATCGTGCCGAGCAGCAGCGCGCCCAGCGCCGCGCCGACGACCGTGCCGGAGCCGCCGAAGATCGCCACGCCGCCGACGACGACCGCCGCGACGACCTGGAGTTCCAGGCCGGTGCCCGCCGCCGCGTCGACCGTGCCGTACCGGGCGACCCACAGCGCGCCCGCCAGGCCCGCGACCGTGCCCGACAGCAGGAACGCGGTGAACACCCGCCGTGGCACGGGAATCCCGGCCAGGACGGCGGCCTCGGGGTTGGAGCCGATCGCGTAGAGGTCGCGGCCGGAGCGGTAGGACCGCAGGTACAGCGCGGCGGCGGCAACCACGGCGAGCGTGATCAGCACGAGCACCGGGACGCCGAACAGCCTGCCGTTGCCCAGGTCCAGCAGGTCGTCGGGCAGGTTGGAGGCGTTGATCTGCGTGCCCTGCGCCAGCGCGAAGTCCACGCCGCGGAACACGTGGAGCGTGCCGAGGGTGACCACGAGGCTGGGCACGCGGCCGACCGCGACCAGCAGGCCGTTGACGACCCCGCAGACCAGGCCGACACCCACGCCCACGAGCAGGCCCAGGACGATCGGGACGTCGGGGTGGTCCGCGAACACCCTCGCCGTCAGGAACGCCGAGAGCCCCAGCGTGGAGCCGACGGACAGGTCGACGTTGCGGGTCACCACCACGAGCGTCTGGCCCGCCGCCAGCACGGCCACCACGGAGGCGTTGAGCAGCAGGTCGCGGATGCCCTGCGCCTCCACGAACCTCGGGTTGACCAAGGCGGTCGGGATGATCACCAGCGCGAGCGCCACGACGATGCCCAGCTCGCGGGCGCGGCCCACCAGCGCGGCGACGCGGCGGGCGCGCGAGGGCGCGACGGCGGTCACGAGGCCACCCCCGGCCTGCCCGCCGCGGCCAGCGCCACCCGTTCCTCGGTCGCGTCGGCACGGGCGATGTCGTCCACGAGTCCGCCCTCGTGCATGACCAGCACCCGGTCGGCCATGCCCAGCACCTCGGGCATCTCCGAGGAGATCATCAGCACCGCCACGCCCTCCCCGGCCAGCTCGGACAGCAGCCGGTGCACCTCGGCCTTGGTGCCGACGTCGATGCCGCGCGTGGGCTCGTCGACGATCAGCACGGAGGGCTTGCGCGACAACCACTTCGCGAGCACGACCTTCTGCTGGTTGCCGCCGGACAGCGTGGCGGCGGGCGCGCCGAGGCGCGCGGTCTTGATGCGCAGCTTGAGCGACCAGTCCTGCGCGAGCCGCCGTTCGGCGCCGCGCGGGAGCAGCCCGAACCGGGACAGGCGGCCGAGCGAGGCCAGTGCGACGTTGCGCTCCACCGAGGCGTCCACGACCAGGCCCTGCTGGCGGCGGTCCTCCGGGACCAGGCCGATGCCCGCGGCCATCGCGGCGGTCGGCGAGCCGAGCCTCAGCGGCCTTCCGCCGACCCGCACCTCTCCCGCATCGACGGGGTCGATGCCGAAGATCGCGCGGGCGACCTCGCTGCGGCCCGCGCCGACCAGGCCGGACAGCCCGACGATCTCGCCCGCGCGGACCTGGAACGAGACGTCGGTGAACACGCCTTCCCTGGTGAGCCTGCGGACGTCGAGCAGCACCTCGCCGGGGGTGGTGTCCTGCTTGGGGAACAGCGCGGACAGCTCGCGGCCGACCATGCGGCGCACCAGCCCGTCCGGCGTCTCGCCGTCCAGGGGTCCGTCCCACACGTGCTCGCCGTCGCGCAGCACGGTCGCCCGCCGGCACAGCGCGAACACCTCGTCGAGCCGGTGCGACACGAACAGCACGGCGGTGCCCTGGGCGCGCAGCACCTCGACGACCTCGAACAGCCGGTCGACCTCGCGGGCCGACAGGGCGGCGGTCGGCTCGTCCATCACGACCACCCGCGCGTCGAACGACAGCGCCTTGGCGATCTCGACGACCTGCTGGTCGGCGATGGACAGGCCGCGCGCGGGGCGGACCGGGTCGAGCGCGACGCCGAGCCGGTCGAACAGGGCCGCGGTGTGCGCGTGCATGGCCCTGGTGTCGATGCGGCGCCCCGCCCTGAGGGGCTGGCGTCCGGTGTAGACGTTCTCCGCGATCGACAGGTCGCCGAAGAGCATCGGCTCCTGGTAGATCACCGCGATCCCGGCGGCCCTGGCGTCGGCCGGTCCGGAGAACCGCGCCTCCTCGCCGTCGACCAGCACCCGTCCGCTGTCGGGGCGGTGCACGCCCGCGAGGGTCTTGATCAGGGTGGACTTGCCCGCGCCGTTCTCGCCCAGCAGCGCGTGCGCCTCGCCGGGCACCAGGGCGAGGGTGACGTCGGTCAGCGCCGCGACCGCGCCGAAGGTCTTCGAGACGCGGTCGAGCACGACGAGCGGCTGCTCCTGGGGCAGGTCCACACACGACTCCCGGTACGTGATGAAACGTTTCAATCATGAGGCGTAAGGGAGTGTGCTACGCGTCACATCCGCTGTCAATGGTGCGAACGGACCAGCCTAGGGGCGGCGTTCAACCCTCTGCGATCTCGACCGCGGCGACTCGTGGGGCTCCGGGTGGCGATCGACGGGGTCCCCCGGCTCCACCGCGCCGGGATCGCCGTGCTCGGCGACGAGCGAGGTGTAGATCGGGTTCGGATCGGGCTGCGTCACGGGGCAGACCTCCTGGTTCCGTGGTCGGATCGCCCCTGGTGGGGTCCTGTCGACCGGTGATCCCGCCCATCCTGCGCCGCGCCCCCGGCATCCGCAGGCCATCCGGCGGAAACAGGGGTGGGCGTCGCGGTGGAGATCAACCGGTTCACCGGTACGCTCCCCGGCTCGTCACCCGTTGAGCCGACCGCACCGCGTGACGCGGTCACGGGCTCGATCCGGGGCCCCGTCAAGGTCTTTCACGCCTGGACGAATAGGCGTTCCCGGCCTCCGGGCCGCTCGCGGGCCCCACGTGGCCTGGCCTTCCGCCTTCTCGCGCTGTTCGCGGACGGTATTCACCGAACTGATCGGGATCTCACTAGCTTCCCCCTGGTGACCACGAATCGAGCAGTGCGGCGACACGTCCCGGTCCCCGGAGGGGGCGGACCGAGGCGCTGGGGCCCGCCGCTCGGACTGGCACCGTGGACGGGGTGCGCCACGCGGTCCCGGCGTCGGACATGACGGTGGAACGGCGGTCGGACGGGTGCTCGGGCGGCTCCGCCAGGAGCGCGGGGAAGCCCGCCGCCCGCGAGGTGGCACCGTTCGCGTAGAGGTGGGCGGGTGGCCGGTGCCCGCCACCCGCTCCACCAGACCCACGACGACCGGCTCGGCCGCTCCCCCTACTCCTCCCCGGCCGGGCGGAGCACCCGGCGCACGGCGTCCCGCAGCCACCGGTGGGCCCCGTCGGCGGTGTGGCGCGGGTGCCAGGCCATGCCGATCGTCAGCGGTGGCAACGGCAGCGGGATGTCCAGCAGCCGCAGCCCCAGCGAGTGCGCCGCGTCGCTGAGCGGTGACGGGGGCTCGCCCGGCAGCGCGGTCGGCACCAGGCAGACGACGTCCTCGACCGCGGCCAGCGCCATCGCCCCGAGGTGCCCGGACAGGACGACACCGATCCGCCTGCGGAGCCCCACCCCGGCCAGGGCGGTGTCCAGCGGGCCGGTGAAGCGGCCCCGGCGGCTGACCGCCACGTGCTGGGCCGCGGCCAGCCCGGCGGGCGTCAGCGGGCCCTCGGCGAGCGGGTGCGCGGCCCGGACGCCCGCCGCCATCCGCAGCGTCACCAGTTCCTCGACCCTGGTCTCCGGGTCGACGTGGTCGATGATCCCGATCTCCAGGTCGACCAGGCCCTCGCGCAGCGCCGGGCCCGCCTCCCACTCCTCGGACAGCACCCGCAGCGAGACGCCCGGCGCCCGGCGGCGGGCGAGCCCGAGCAGCCCCGGTGCCAGCGCCGCGCCGACCACGTCCGAGGCCTGCACGGTGAAGGTGCGCCGCAGCGCGGCGGGGTCGACCCTCCCGCTCGGGGTGAGCAGCGCCGCCAGGTCGCGCACCACCGCCGCGGCCTCGCCCCGGAGCACCTGGGCGCGCGGCGTGGGCACCATCGTCTGCCCCGCCCGCACCAGCAGCGGGTCCTGGAGCAGCCTGCGCAGCCGGGCCAGGGTGCGGCTCATCGCCGCGGGCGAGGTGTGCAGCCGCGCGGCGGCCCTGGTGACGCTCTGCTCGGTCAGCAGGGCGTCGAGGGCGACGGCGAGGTTGGCGTCGAGCTTCGAGTCCGGGCTGCTCATCAGCGTTGTTCCATTTCAGGCAATGATCTGATGCTGAAGTTCCCATTGTGGCAAAAGCGGTGGTGTCCACACGATGACGAGGTCACACCGACCCGAAGCAGAACGCGAGGTTCCATGATCGTCATCACCGCACCCACCGGGAACATCGGCAGGCGGCTGCTGCCGCTGCTGCTGGAGGCCGCGCCCGCCCGAGGAGAGGAGCTGCGCGTCGTGGTGCGCGACCCCGCCCGGCTCCCCGAGGCCGTGCGCGGACGGGTCGAGGTGGTCACCGGCTCGCACGGCGACCCCGCGACCGTCGACCGCGCCTTCGCCGGGGCCGACGCCGTGTTCTGGCTGGTGCCGCCGAACGGCTCGCTCCCACCGGACGAGGCGTACAGCGGCTTCACCCGTCCCGCGGCGCAGGCGTTCGCCGCCCACGGCGTCAGCCACGTCGTCGGCGTCTCGGCCCTCGGCCGGGGCACCCCGCAGGCCGACAGCGCCGGGCTGGTCACCGCCACCCTCGCCGTGGACGACCTGATCGCGGGCTCCGGCGTCGCCTACCGCGCGCTGGCAGGCCCGTCCTTCTTCGAGAACCTGCTGGAGGAGGTCGACTCGATCCGCGAGGACGGCGTCTTCACCGACACCGTCGCCGCGGACCGCGCGGCCCCGCTGGTGGCCGTCGCCGACATCGCCGCGGTGGCGGCCGAGCTGCTGCTGGACCGCTCGTGGACCGGCGTCGACAGCGTGCCGGTGCTCGGCCCGCAGGACCTGTCGCCCGAGGACCTGGCCCGCGTCATGACCGAGGAGCTGCGCCGTCCGGTCCGCTACCGGCGCCAGGCGCTCGACGACCTGCGCTCCGCCCTGCTCGGCCACGGTCTCGACCCGGCGTTCGTCGAAGGGGTGGTCGGCATGAAGCGCGCCAAGGACCAGGGCCTGGACGCGGGTGTCGTCCGCGAGCCGGGGGCGCGGCCCGGCACCGGGTTCGCGCGGTGGTGCGCGGAGACCCTCAAGCCCGCCGTCCTCACCGCACCGGAGGCCGTCGGTGCCAGCTGAGCGGACCGAGTCGCCGGTCACCGCGTTCATCCTGGTCAAGACCACGCCCGAGTGGCTGGCGATGACCGTGGCCGAACGCGTCCACGCCTTCACCACGCAGGTCGTGCCGGTGGTCGAGGCCCGCACCCGCGGCGTCAGGTCCCGCTTCTACGACACGGAGTTCTACTCGGCGCGGGTCACCGACATCTGGGTCTGGGAGGCGGACGACCACGCCGCCTACCAGCTCCTGGTCGACGCGCTGCGCGAAACCCCCTTCTGGGACCGCTACTTCGACGTCGTGGACCTGTTCGTGGGCACCGAGAACGGCTACGCCCGCACCTACGGCGTGGACCCGGTGGCCACCCTCTCCACCTGAGGCTCCCCCGCCCGGCCGGTGCGCCCACCGCACCGGCCGGCGGAGCGGACCACCCGGCACCCCGGTGCGACATCGGCGTTCCCGACCAGTGGACGCGGCGCGGCACGTCACCGACCCCTCGACCGTCCGCCTGCCACAATCACGACGTTCGCCGGACGACGAAGGAGCCCGCGTGCCACGCACCTCGGAACCGCTGCGGAAGCTGGGCTTCCTCACCATCGGCCTGTTCGACGCGGCCGACCCGCGCAGGGGCCACGACTCGACGCTGGAGATCATCGAGCTGGGCGAGCGGCTGGGGTTCGACAGCGCCTGGGTGCGGCACCGCCACCTCCAGCACGGCATCTCCTCCCCCGTCGCCGTGCTCGCGGCGGCCACCCAGCGGACCTCGCGCATCGAACTGGGCACGGCCGTGATCCCGGTCGGCTGGGAGAACCCGCTGCGCTTGGCCGAGGACCTGGCCACGGTCGACGTCCTGTCCGGCGGCAGGCTCAACCCCGGCGTCAGCGTCGGGCCGCCGATGCACTACGAGCGGGTCAAGCGGGCGCTGTACCCGGACACCGCCGACGTCGAGGACTTCGGCTACGAGCGCGTCCGGCGGCTGCTGGACTTCGTGCGCGGCGAGGCCGCCACCGACTTCAGCGGGGTCGAGGGCTTCGAGGTGTTCTCCGACCGCGTGCAGCCGCACTCCGAGGGCCTGGGGCGGCGCATGTGGTACGGCGGCGCCAGCCTGCGCTCGGCCCGGTGGGCCGGGGAGAACGGGATGAACTTCCTCACCAGCAGCGTGGTGAAGGCCGAGGAGTCCGAGGACTTCGCCGAGATCCAGCGGTCGCACGTGCGGGAGTTCCGCTCCCACCACCCCGACGGCGACCGGGCCCGCGTCTCGCAGGGGCTCGTGGTGATCCCGACCGACAGCGCGTCGCCGGAGCAGCGCGCCAGGTACGAGGCCTACGCGGAGAAGCGGCTGCCGCGCACCGCCACCCCGCAGGGGCCCGCCCGCCTGCTGTTCGCGCCCGACCTGGTGGGCCCGGCGCGGGAGATCGCCGACCGCCTGCACGCGCACGCCGGGTTCCAGGAGGTCGACGAGGTCGCGTTCGCCCTGCCGTTCACCTTCGAGCACGAGGACTACGTGCAGATCCTCACCGACATCGCCGCGGAGCTGGGTCCGGCGCTCGGGTGGAAACCAGCTCCCTAGCGCACACTTCCCCCTGGACGGAACGTCTCGCACCGCCCGCGGCGGGTACCCGCCCCGTAGAACCCCTTCACCGCGGGAGGAACGCCATGGACGCGCGACAGCCGACCTTCCGGCACGCAGGCGCTCCGATCCCGTGGGAACTGCGGATAGCCGACCACGACACCGCGGGCGCCGTGCGCCGCTCCCTGCGCGAGCACTGCCGCTCCTCGGCGTTCGACGGCCTCCTCGTCGACGACGTGCTGCTGGTGGCGAGCGAACTGGTCGCCAACACCTACGCGCACAGCGACCGGCCGAGGGTGCTGCGGCTGTCGTCGTCGCTGGGCGACGTGCTCGTGGAGGTCGGCCGCGCGGAGCCCGCGCCCGCCCTGCGGTCCTCGCCGCTCTGCCCGAGCCGGGCGAGCACGCTGCTCGACCGGCTGTGCTCGGGCTGGGGCGTGCTCCCCGACCCGGACGGCGGCGAGTCCGCGTGGGCGCTGCTGCCCGGTCAGGTGGTCGGCGGGGCCAGCGCCTCGGCCGTGGTCGGGTAGAGCAGCAGCACGTGCTGGAGTTCCGTCGCGTGGATCGGCCGCAGGACGCGGCGGTCCGACGCCACGACGTGCAGGGCGAGGTGGTGGCGGCAGGCGAGTTCGTGGCACCGCACCAGCATGTTCAGCCCGGACGAGTCCAGGTAGGACACCGACGTCAGGTCCACCACGACCACGGTCGCGGAGGTGCACGCGGTCGCGGCCTCCAGCGCCGCGGCGACCCGGCGCTCCAGTTCCGGCACGGTGTCCAGGTCGAGCTCCCCGGACGCCGTGACCATCACGGCGCCCGCGAGGAACCCGCACCGGACGGTCAGCGACGTCGGTTCGCCCCAGCTCTCCTCCACGGCGACGGCGATCTACCTCACCCCTGAGGGCACGCGGAGCCCGGCACCGGCGCGGGGTCGCGGGACGAACGCCTCCAGCGCCTCGGGGACGCAGCCGTAGACCGCGACCAGGTCGGCGGCCCCGGTGACGGCCAGGACGCGGAGCACGGCGCGCTTGTCGGCGGCCACCACGAAGCGGACCCCGAGCCGCTCGGCGCGGTGGACCGCGCCGATGAGGGCGTTGGTCCCGCTGGAGCCGAAGAAACCCACCCGGTGCAGGTCGAGCACGAGCGTCGCGGGCCGTTCCCCCAGCAACTCGTACAGCACCCACCGCAGCACCCCCGAGGTGGCCATGTCGACCTCGGCCGCGACCGTGAGCACGGTCGCTCCGCGTCGCCGGGAGATCTGGGCGAACCCTGCCGACACCACGTCGTCCATCGTGGACCTCCACTGCGGAATGCCTGGAACCAACCGGAAACCTGGGCGTCTCCTCGTCGTCGAACAGATCGGTCCGTCGACCGTAGGCGCTGATTACTGACGTTGTCTGCCAGCCACCGTCGGTTTCACCGAATTGAGTGACCTGTTGACCGCCAGTCACCATGCTTCCGCATTCCTCCGGCCGACGTGAATCGCGTTATCGCGACGACCGGCGAATCCTCCTACGCTGGTCGCATGAGCAGTGAAACCACGTGGTTGAAGTCCGAATTCGGTTATCCGGTCGCGGTTCTCGGCACGGCTCTGGACGCCGCCGCGGCACCCCTGCGGCACCTGGACGACCCGGCCGCTCCGCGACCGGTCCCCGGCGAGCTGGTGAACCGCGTCCTGCGGGTCTTCGTGAGCACCACGAAGCCGGTGCAGGCCCAGCTCGCCGCGCTCGCCCGCACCGATCCCGGCGGCGTGGTGGCCGACGCGCTGCTGCACGTCCGCCGCGCCTTCGGCCACTTCTGCGCCGACAACGGCCTGCTGGAGGGGCGTGCCGAACTGCTGGCGGCCCGAGCCTCCCTGGAGGTGCCCGCGCCGCCGCCGGACCCGGTGCCCGAACACCCGCGACCGTGATCCCGGAAAGGCGACGCCCACCCACCCGGCGAGGCCCGTCGAACGCGAATTCGTTTTCACCGCCGCCCTCCGACGGGAATTCACCTCATGAGCGGAAAAGGGTTCGACGAGGTTTGGCCAGGCACACTCGATCGGGCAAGACCCCCACGGCGGAAAGCGAGCGCGGTCACTGCGCGTGCAGAAATTTCGTGTTTCGCTCCACGCACGGGTTGACCGGGCGGACAGGCGTTTTTCCCGCGGCGGATCGGGGGTAGCCGCTGCGCGGAAGCAGTCGCCGCACCGCCCGGCCGACCGGGCGGGCACGAGGACGGGGGAAGCCATGTCGACACCACGCGGGTGGAAGGGGTGGGCGACGCGGACCACCGTCGTGACGGTGGTGATCGGGGTCCTGGTCCCGGTCCACGTCCGCGCGACCGCCGAGGCGCGGTTGCCGGAGGGATCGGCGGACCACTACGCGGGCTCGCAGATCGCCAAGCACGAGGGGACCGACCGCTCCTCGACGGCCGTTCCACGGGTGTCCACCGACGGCGCGGTCCAGGGCATCGACGTGAGCAGCCACCAGGGTGAGGTCGACTGGGCCGCGCACTGGGACGAGGGCAACCGGTTCGCCTACGTCAAGGCGTCGGAGGGCACGGGCTACCTCAACCCGTGGTTCGACTCGCAGTACACCGGCGCCTACGCCGTCGGCATGATCCGCGGCGCGTACCACTTCGCGCTGCCGGACCGGTCGGACGGCGCGACCCAGGCGCACTACTTCATCGACAACGGCGGCGGCTGGTCGGCCGACGGCCAGACCCTGCCGGGTGTGCTGGACATCGAGTACAACCCGTACGGCGACACCTGCTACGGCATGGCGGGCAGCGCCATGGTCGACTGGATCCTGAGCTTCAGCGACACCTACGCGGCGCGCACCGGTCGGTGGCCCGTGATCTACACCTCGACGCACTGGTGGGCCCAGTGCACCGGCAACCTGGGCGACTTCAGCTCCACCAACCCGCTCTGGGTCGCCAGGTACTCGGACTCGGTGGGCGAACTGCCGTACGCGTGGGAGTTCTACACGATCTGGCAGTACACCTCGACGCCGCTGGACCAGAACGTCTTCAACGGTTCCTACGACCGGCTGGTGGCGCTGAGCACCGGGGTTCCGAAGGTCCGCGGGTGATCTCCGCGCTCGTCAGCCGTGCGCGGAGGGCGTCGAGCGCGTTCGCGGCACGAGCGAGCCCGAGGTGGTCGACGTAGTCGCGCGACTCGACGACGAACCCCCTCTCGGACCCGCAGGGCGATGACGCCCGGCACGGCCCGGTCCCCGTCGCCGCGGTGGGTGAACTCGCCGACGACCACCTCGGGGTCGGCGGTGCGGTGGACGCGCACGTCCTCGACGCGGAAGCCCGCCAGGCCCGCCGACGCCGCCGCGGCGAAGTGCCGCCGGAGCGCGTCGCGGGTGAGCAGCGGGGTGTCGCCGAGCGGGGCCATCGGGTGCCGCACGTCGGTGCCCTCGGCGTGGAACCCGGCCAGCACGTCGACCTGGTCGCGATCACCGTGGAGGTCCTCGGCGAGTCCGGCGGCGCGGGCTCGACCGAGGCGGTCGCGCGCCGGGCGGGTGTCGGGATCGGCACCGTCTCCGGCACTTCCCCACCTAGCGGGCACTGGTCGAGGCCGCGGTCGTCCGGCACCCCGCGCTGCTCGCCGGGACGGCGCGGGCGCGGGGCGAGGGCGGCGGGGCCGGGGCGGTGTTCCGGGAGACGTTCTCGGGCGCTCCGGCGAAGCTCGCGCTCGTCGCGCTGCTGGAGGACCCCGCGGGCCCGACGGGGCTCACCGACCGCGTGGAGGCCTCGGCCACCGCGGTGCGCGACGCCGTCGAGGGGTGTCCCGCGCCCAGCGGGACGGTGAGGTGCGCGCGGACGCGACGGTGGACGAGGTCTACCTGCCGATCAGGGCGCCGGTCGACGCCAGGGGCGACCGGACCGCCGTGGGCAGGGCGGCCGACATCGTGCTGGACGGCCCGTCCCCCCGGCGTTCCGAACAGGACCCACCGCCGCGGGAAGGGCGAAGCCGAACGGCTCGCCGCCGGTTCCCGGCGCGCCGGGAACCGGCGGAACCGGTTCTCGCGAGAACGCGCGTCACACCAGGTGCTCACCGTTCAGCTCGGACCGGCAGCCGTCGATGAACACGGGCGGTAGGGCCACCCGGACGACCGGTGCCAGTTCGCCGTCCTCGTCCCTGGTGATCCCGGTGACGTCCGTGATGAGCACGACGGGCAGCAGGTGGAAGTTGACGACGAAGGTGAACCCGTCGCCGACGGTGAACACGACCGGCTCCCCGCGGTGGCTCCACACCCGCACCGCGTCCGTCATGTCCGGAACGGTGACGTCCTCGCACTCCACGAGGAACGGAAGTTCGTAGACCCTGAGGTACGCCACCATGTCCGGACCGTACGACGCCGGGGAGCGGGCGGCACCCCCAATCCGCCACGCTCGCCCGGAAAGGTGCTCCCGAGGCCCCAAACCACCGTTTCGGGTCTCGGTCCAGGCCTGAACGTCGTAGAATCCACCGAATTCACGATCGGGTAATACCGTTACAGGTGAATGATCGTTGCGAACCGCACATCCTCCTCCCGCTTTCAGCAGAATGGACACACCGGACCGATGACCGGTGACGTCCTTTTCGGGGAGATGACTCGTGGTGCTCGGCAAACCGCACGTCCGGAACATCGTGTGCACGACCGCGGCCTGCGCGCTGTCGTTGGCCGCGATCACCACCATGCGGCTGGCGGGGGCCTCCGGCGACGCGGAACCGCGGTCGTTGCCCACCAACGAACTGATCACCGTTCGCACCCAGCCCTCGAAGGCCCCGGCGGCGTCGGCGACACCGGACGCGGTGCGGGTCCGCCCGTCCGGCGCGGACCTGCCCGACGGCCCTCCCGTGCCCACGCTCGGGTACGGGACCTGGCACGTGGTCCCCGGCGGCGGCGCGACCGGGAACGCGGCGGCGCACACCTTCACCGTGGAGGTCGAGGACGGGGTGCGCACGGCCGAGGGCGACGCGGCGTTCGGCACGGTGGTGCAGCAGGTGCTGGACGACCCGCGCGGGTGGACCGCGGGCGGTGCCACGGCGTTCCGCCGGATCGACGCGGGCGAACCCGACCTGCGGGTCAGGCTCACCGCCCAGCGGACGGCGCGCGAGCTGTGCGGGTTCGAGCTGCCGTTCGACACCTCGTGCCGGATCGGCGGGGTGGTCCACCTCAGCGCGGCTCGCTGGACGCGCGGCGCGACGGCGTTCGACGACCTCGCGGACTACCGCCGGTACATGGTCAACCACGAGGTCGGCCACTTCCTCGGCCACCCGCACGAGCCGTGCGACGCCCACGGCAGCCCCGCGCCGGTGATGATGCAGCAGACGTTCAGCACCGCCAACGACGAGCTCACGCGCATCACCGGGGGGAACGCGGAGCAGGCCGACGGGAAGGTGTGCACCGCCAACCCCTGGCCCCACCCGTGATGCCTGGAGGGGAATCCACCGGGAGCGTCGCGCTCCGATTCCGAAAGGTCCCGGACAGGCGCGACGGCTGCTCCCGTTGAGATCGTTTTCCTCTCACAGAGGACGATCCACAGGAGAAGCCGTCGCGTGATCTGCGGCCAGCTCACCCACCCGTCGACCTGGTCACGAAGGTCCTGCCCCGCGATCCCCGACGCGCCGGGGACCCTGGCCGGGCAGCATCACCGGCCTCGGGGCGGTCCGCGCACGGGGCCTGGTCGAACTCCCGGCCCCGGCTCGCACGATCGTGCGGCAGGATCGGTTCCGACACTGCTGGTAGACGAATCCGCGCACAACGCTCCGGGGAATCGTCGAGTTCAGTCGTCGAGGTTTCCCGACATCGCGCAGAAATCGGGAGAGGAACTGACCGTCTCGTGGTAGCCGGGGGCCGCGACCGGCACCGCCGCGCCGTTCAGGACGTTCTTGATCGACACCTGCACCCCGAGGGCGTTGATCTCGTTGTCGCAGATCGCGCCGACGACGTTGACGTTCTCGGCCACACTCGTGCCGTTCACGTTGACCAGGCCCACCTGCCGGCGTTGGCCCTGGTCAACGCTCCCGTCCTGGCCGACGGTGCCGTCGGCGCGACACGCGTCACCGCAGTCGCCCTCCGAGGCGGAGGCCATTCCGCCCAGCATGACCACACCAGCGGCCGTGGCGACGACAACGGTCCCGATCTTCTTGAGCAACGGAGGATCCTCACGATAGTATTCCACGCGACGTGGACGGAACAACGCGACGACAACAGCGGTTCCGAACACCACGCCTTTCGACGGTCGCGACGGAAATTACCGTTCCCCGCGATCGGCGACCAAATCGATTACACGATCGTGTAACGCTCCGCGGAAATTGTTCGACCTTGCCGAAGCGCACCGCCGGTCACTGGGCGCCCTCCGCGTCCAGTTCGACCTCGGTCCGCAGACCGCCGACCTCCTCCGGCCTCCTGCTCCGCGGTATGCCGACGGTCCCCCGGAACGACGGCAGCACGTCGAGCAGGCCGGAGAACTCCCGCGTCCACTCCTCCAGCACCCGCTGCCGTTCGGCGAACCGGGCCAGCAGTCGTGCGCACCCGCTCGCGGCGGCCCGCAGGACGTCGCCCGCCGCGTCGGTCGAGGACGCCAGCCGCTGCCTGCCGTCCCGTTCCTCGTCCTCCAGCGCCCCCGCCCTCGACGCGACGGCCCGCTGCTCCCGCGCGACGAGCAGGCGGGCCTCCCGACGGGCGTCCTCGACCACGGCGAGCGCGTCCTGCCGCGCCCGCCCGACCACGTCGCGGGTGTGCGCGTCCTCCGCCGAGCGGACCTCCTCCCCCGCGTGCAGCCGGTCGAACTCGGCGAGCGCCGCTCGCGCCTCCGCCAGCTGGCCGTCCAGGACGCACGCCAGGTCGGCGTAGGCCTCGGCCTCCTCGACCGCGGCCTCCCTCCGCGCCGCGGCGTCGGCGAGAGCCTCGTCGACGGCGAGCCGGTCGTAGCCCCGGAACCGGAGGGGCAGCGTGGGCTGCGACGCCGCGAACACCTCCCGCAGCGCCACGGGCCACTCGGCGCGGCTCACGAGCCCGCCCCGGCCGTGGAGGCCGCGCGCAGGTGGGCGAGCGCGCCCGCCAGGTCGGCCACGTCGCGCACCGTCGCGTCGACGAGCCGCGCGGCCTGCCGCGCCGCGTCCTCCAACCGGCGCACGCCCTCCCGGTGGGCCTCGGCCAGTTCGGCCCGGCGCGCGGCGAGCGTCCGCTCACCGCGTTCGGCGGTGGCGCGTGCTCTGGCTCGCCCGTCCTCCTCGATGGACCGCGCTTCGCGCGTCGCCACGTACACCAGGTGGCGCACGTAGCACGCCAGGGGTTCGCGCGTCGGGTTCTCGGCGTGCAGCCACTCGTACTCGTGCAGCGTCGCGTGGACGCGCCCCAGCTCGGCCGCCGCGGCCCTGATCCGCAGCACCGCCTCCTCGTGCTTCGCCCGAGCGGCAAGGGTTTCGGCCTCGATCGCGGCGAGTTCACCGTGGACCGAACGGGGGTCGTACCCGCGGAGGCGGACGGGGAAGCGGGGTGGTGGAGGTGCCGTCGACTCCTCCAGAAGACCGCGCTGGGCGTTGGTGCGCATGGGCTTCCTCCCTGACGACGAGCTTCCGGCCCGGTGGTCCGCCAGCCGGGTCGAGCGTCGCCGAGGAATAGCCTGCGTTCGACGGTCGCAATCCTGCCCGAGCACCGTGCCACCCGTTCGTGTGGCCGCGTTGCGGTTGACTTTCACGGGCTGTCAACGTTTCCGCCGTTTCCGTTCGGCGACGTCACCCACTGCGGTCGACCGCGCGCGGTCGGGTTTCCGCCACGTCGAGCACGGGGTAGTCCGGTTTTCCCGGAGCACCACGGAGACCGCGATGAGCGTTTCACCGTCCGTCAGCACACGAGGTGTGGTCATCGTCGCGGTGGCCATGGCGGTCACGGCCGTGGCCGCCACCAGCACCAGCGTCGTCCACAGCAGAGGAACGGCCCTGGTGGTCCAGGGGATCGAGGACGGCGCGGTCGTGCGCTCCCCCGACGTGGGCAGGCTCGCCATCAGCTCGGAGGACGCCGACGCGCTCGACTCGGTGGAGGTGACGATCGACGGCGCGGCCGTGCCGACCCGCCGCGACGGCGACCGGCTGACCCCGGAGGCGGTGGACCTGGGCGAGGGGGAGCACCGGCTGGTCGTGCACGTGGCCAACGCCCTGCCGTTCCTGCCGGGCACGAGCACCGAGCGGGTGTTCACCGTCGACGACACGGCCCCGACGGTGTCTGCCGACGCTGTCGACGCGGTGTCGCTGCGCGGGCCGGTCACCGTCGCGGGAACCGCGGAGGGGGCCGAGTCGGTGCTGGTCGACGAGCAGCGCGTGCCCGTCGAGGCCGACGGGTCCTTCAGCGCCTCCCTCACCGCCGTGCCCGAGCAGGTCCGCATCGAGGCCGTGGACAGGGCGGGCAACGCCGGGCACCACGACCTGCGGGTCACCGCCCGGCACCCCGGTATGAGGGCCGTGCACATGAGCGCGAGCGCGTGGGCGTCGCAGGCGCTGCGCGACCCCGTCCTGGAACTGGTGCGGGAGAAGAGGATCGACACCGTGCAGCTCGACGTCAAGGACGAGAGCGGCGAGATCGGCTACGACTCGCAGGTGCCGCTGGCGAAGCGGATCGGGGCGGGCACGAGCACCTACGACGCGGGGGCCGTGATCGCCCAGCTGCACGACATGGGCGTGCGGGTCGTCGGCAGGCTGGTGGCGTTCCGCGACCCCGTCCTGGCCAGGGCGGCGTGGGAGAGCGGCGCCAAGGACCAGGTCGTGCAGGACGAGAACGGCACGCCGTGGTCCGGGGGCTACGGCGGCTACGCGTTCACCAACTTCGCGCACCCCGAGGTGCGGGCCTACAACATCGACCTCGCCGTCGAGGCGGCCTCGCTCGGGTTCGACGACGTCCTCTACGACTACGTCCGCCGCCCCGACGGCCCGCTCGCCCGGATGCGGTTCCCCGGCCTGACCACGACGCCCGAACTGTCCATCGCGGACTTCCTCGGCGAGTCCCGCGCGGCGGTGCGGCCGAAGGGGGCGTTCGTCGGCGCGTCGGTGTTCGGGATCGCCGCGCGCAGCGGGTCCGACGTCGCCCAGGACATCCCCGCTCTGGCCGCGCGGGTCGACTACGTCGCGCCCATGGTCTACCCGTCGCACTGGGGTGCGGGCGAGTACGGCGTCGCCGACCCCGACGGGCAGCCCCACGACATCGTCCGGAACTCGGTCGCCGACTTCGTGGCGGTGACCCGTGGCTCCGGGACGGTGGTCGTACCCTGGCTCCAGGCGTTCTCCCTCGGCAAGCAGTACGGGCCGGCGGAGGTGCGCGCGCAGGTCGAGGGTGCGGCGGAGGCGGGCGCGACCTCGTTCCTGCTGTGGAACGCGGCCTGCGCCTACGACCCCGAGGGGCTGCCGCCGGGCTGACCGGGGCTTCAGGCCGTGTAGCGGTTCACCGAGTCCGGGTGGATGACGAGGCGGACCTGGTCCAGGGCCAGCAGTCCGGCCAGGTCGTCGGCGCGGTGGGGTTCGTCGAGGTCCCAGTAGCGGGCGGCCAGGCGCGAGCACAGCTCGTGCGCCCCACCCGGTTCCACGGTGGTGCGGCCCGCGACCGACACCCAGCGCTCGCGTTCACCCACCGGGGCGGCGACGACGATCGAGGCGCGGGGGTCGCGGCGCAGGCGGCGCACCTTGAGCGAGTCCGGGTCGGTGAACAGCTGGATGGTGCCCTCGGCGGTGGCCTCGAACCACACCGGCCGGGGTTGCGGCGGGAGCGGTCCCGCGGCCACGGTCAGGAACCCGTGCAGGGGGCGGCGGAGGAAGTCCAGGTCCTCGGCCGTCAGTGAACCGGTGTCGGTGCTCATCGCAGTCCTTCCTTCGGGTCGTGCCGGGGGTGGTCAGCGCCGCCAGGCTCCCGCCGCGGCGGCCCGCACGACGTAGTCCTCGAACGTGCGGGGCGCCCGGCCCAGCACGGTGGCGAGGTCGTCCGTGGTCGCGGCGATCAGCCCGCGTTCCATCAGCACGAACATCTCGGCGACGTGGTGCGCGTCCTCCTGCCCGACCCCCTGCGCGACCAGGGCCGCGGTGTACTCGTCCGGGGAGATCCGCCGGTAGGCGATGGGCAGCCCGGACGCGCGGGAGATCATCTCGACGGCCTCGCCGAACGTGATCCCGCGCGGTCCGGTCAGCTCGTAGACCGCCCCGGCGTGCCGACCGGGTTCGCCGATCACCGCGGCGGCGGCGTCGGCGACGTCCTCGACGTCGATGAACGGCTCGGGGACCGACCCGGACGGCAGCGCCAGCTCCCCGGCGACCAGCGGGGCGTGGAAGACGTCCTCGTCGAAGTTCTGGGCGAAGTTCGACGACCGCAGGACGGTCCACTCCAGCGCCGAGGCGCGCACGGCGTCCTCGGCCGACCGCATGTCCAGCCCGAACGGCGAGTCGCCCCAGGTGTCGGCGCCGCGCCCGGACAGCAGGACCAGCCGCCGCACCCCGGCGGCCTCGGCGCGCGCCACGAACTCGTGCACCGGACCCGGCACGCGCGGGGGCACCACGTAGGCGACGGCGGCACCGCGCAGGGCGTCGTCCCAGCCGCCGGGGTCGGACCAGTCGAACGGGGTCCGGCTCGACCGGGAGGCGGCGCGCACCGGCGTGCCGCGCAGTCGCAGCCGGGCGGCGAGACGGCGACCGGTCTTGCCCGTCGCGCCGAGAACCAGGGTGGTGTCGTTGCTCATGGGGTCGAGTCAACCCGTCCGGTTCGGACGAGCCCATGGGTGAGAAGCCGGATTGCCTGTCCATTCGTCTAAGGTCGGTGGGGTGGACGCCTTCAGTGACCTGATCCGCGGGGTGCGGGCCCACGGCTCGCTGTTCGGCAGCACCACCCTGGCCCCGCCCTGGGCGCTGCACTTCGTGGACGGTGCGCCGCTGACCCTCTGCACCGTCCTGACCGGGTCGGGCTGGATCGTGCCGGAGCACGGCCTGCCCGAGCCGCTGCGCGCCCGCGAGACGATCGTCGTGCGCGGCCCCTCGACGTTCCGCTTCGTCGACGAGGTCGGCACCCTGGCCGACCCGATCGAGTGCGGCGAGCACTGCGCGACGCCCGAGCAGGGCGGGACCCGGCACCGGCTCGGCTGGGCCGACGACTGCGGGGACGCCGGTGTCGTGCGCGGTGCGACGACCCTGATCGTCGGCGCCTACCCGGTGCGCGGCGAGATCAGCCGCCGACTGCTGGACGCGCTGCCCGTCGTGCTGCGCGTGGACGCCGGGGGCGCGGCCGACGCCGTGCTGGACCACCTCGCCGCCGAGGTCGCGGTCGACACGCCGGGCCAGCAGGTGGTGCTCGACCGGCTGCTGGACTGGATGCTGGTCTGCATCCTGCGCGACTGGTTCGACCGGCCCGGCGGCGCGCCACCGGCCTGGTGGGCCGCCCAGCGTGACCCGGTGGTCGGCCAGGCGCTGCGCCTGCTGCACGCCGAGCCGGCGGCCCCGTGGACGGTCGCGTCGCTGGCCGACCGCACCGGGGTGTCCCGCTCGACGCTGGCCAAGCGGTTCGCCGACCTGGTCGGCGAACCGCCGCTGACCTACCTCACCCGCTGGCGCATGACGCTGGCGGCGGACCTGCTGGTCGAACGGCAGGCCGCGACCGTCGCGGACGTCGCCCGCACCGTGGGCTACTCCGACCCGTTCGGGTTCAGCGCGGCGTTCAAGCGGGTCAGGGGCACCAATCCGAGCGAGTTCCGGCGAACCGCGTCGGCCGGGGCCGGACGACCCGCCTGACCTGGAATCCCCCGGCTGCGGAAGCCCTGGTGCGGCGATCACCGAAAAATCTTGAAGAAATTTTCCGCGCCCCGCCCCGAGACAAAACCGCAGCTCAGAAGCCCAGATCGGGACCTTCGGCCCGCGTGTCGAGCTTGACACGGCCCACAGGGCCGCTCATCGCGCCCGTTTTTGTCGGTGCTCACCGGCACCATCTCGAACAGGTGTTCGTTTTTGGTGTTGGCGAGCCGAGAGGAGCGTGCGATGCGGGTGAGGCTAGACCCCAGGCAGTGGCCCGGCCGTGTCATCCCCGAGACCGATTCCGAGATCGACACGGCTGTCGAAGCCGTGTGCCTGCGCGCGAGTTGGGTGGACGCGGACCGCCAGGCCGTCCGCGCGGTGCTGGTGCCGTGGTTCGCCGAGGAGTGGTCGGTCGACGCGGTGCTCGCGGCCGTCGACCACCGGCCGGACGGGTCGTGGCAGGGCAGGCCGCGCGGCCGTGACCAGGAGGCGCACGAGTTCCTGAGGGCCCGGCTGCGGGCGTGGTCCGGCAGCGGCGGTCAGCGGGCGAAGCCACCGGTGCCGGGCGTGCCGTTCGGCCGGTGGTGGCGGGTGCACCGGCGCAACGCGAAGCTGTACGAGCCGCGTGAGAGGGTCCCGCTGGGGCAGGCGGGCCAGGAGGCGCGCGAGGAGTCGCGGGCGCGGGCGCGGGCCCACCTGCAAGACCCGGTGGAGCGGGCGCGGGCGAAGGCCGAGCGCTGGCGCGAGGCGCTGGACTCGCTGCTCGTGCCGGGCAAGGCGGTGCCGACGTTCGAGGACTCGCGGCGACTGCTGGTCGACCGGGTCGTGCCGCGCACGGTGTGCGCGCACTGCGGGTCGGGGCAGGTGATGATCCGCCGCGCGGCATGAGGCGGTCGAAGGGGATGAGCAGCCGCACTTCGGCCGGTGATCAGCGGGCGTGACGTCCGCGGTGGGCCCTGTTCCGCACGAGGCCTGATGGCCGCTACCTCGGTGGACCCTGTTCCGCACGGGGCTGGATTGCCGCTACCTCGGTGGGTTCGTTCCGCAATCGCGGCGGATCCGTTGCGCGCCGCGGCCGGATGGACGCCACCCCGGCGGGTCTGTTCCGCCGTCGTCGGGTGGAACGCCACCTCGGCGGGTGTCTTCAGCGTGCCCGGAAACGGCTGCACCGCCGGGCTCCGACTGGGACCGCGCGGTGATCCGTGCTGCCCCGCGTTTCGTGCTGCCCTGCGTTTCGTTCTGGCCCCGCGTTTCGTGCTGGCCCGCACGGGATGCGCCGACCTGAGGTGCGGGGCGGTGGGAGAGTCTTCCACCCCGTCGGAGGGGCGGCACGTCGGGGTCATTGTGCACGCGTCCGCGTGCGGTGCCGGTCCGCCGCGCCGACGCGGTGGCGGAGGGGTCCCCGATTCGGCCGTCCGTGCGCCGCGCAACCCGGACCCTGGCCGCCCACGGGGTTGAGGTGTTGTCGTCGGTGGTACCCGACCTGCGGTTCCCGGTGACTGGAGGGTGCGGCGATGGCTCGGGCGATCTGGAGTGGAGCGATCAGCTTCGGGCTGGTCACGATCCCGGTGGCGCTCTACGGCGCGACCCGCGACCACACCGTGCACTTCAACCAGTTCGAGCGCGGCACGTCCGACCGCATCCGCAACCAGCGGATCAACGAGCGGACGGGCGAGGAGGTCGACTACGCCGACGTCGTGAAGGGCCACGACGTCGGCGGGGGTGAGTACGTCGTGGTCGAGCAGGAGGAGCTGGACGACATCGCGCCCGGCCGGTCCCGCACGATCGACATCGACGCGTTCGTGGACCTCGACGACATCGACCCCGTCTACTTCCAGAAGAGCTACTGGCTGGGGCCCGCGAAGTCCGAGTACGTCCGCCCGTACCGCCTGCTGGTGCGGGCGCTGGCGAAGACCGGGAAGGCGGGCATCGCCACGTTCGTCATGCGCGGCAAGCAGTACCTGACCGCGATCCGCGCGGACGGCGACCTGCTGGCGCTGGAGACCCTGTACTTCGCCGACGAGATCCGCGACCCCGCGGACGTGCTGGACGAACTCCCGACGGGCGACCGCGCCAAGCCCAAGGAGGTCGCCATGGCGACGGCCCTCATCGAGTCCATGAGCGGCCCGTGGCGGCCGGAGGAGTACCGCGACACCTACACCGCCAAGGTGGAGAAGCTGCTGCGCGCCAAGCGGGCGGGCAAGAAGACCGCGTCCGCCGCGGAACCGCCGGAGGCGACCGAGGTGGTCGACCTCATGGAGGCGCTGCGCCGCAGCGTGGAGGGCACCCGCGCGAAGCAGCCCTCCCTGTCCGACCTCAGCAAGGCCGAACTGGTCGAGCGCGCCAAGGCGCTGGGCATCAGCGGTCGCTCCAAGATGAAGCGCGCCGAGCTGGAGAAGGCCGTGCGCCGGGCGTCCTGAGTCGACACCACACCCCCGCACCACGGGGGTGCCGGGGTTCCCTCGACCGGTGCGGACCGCCGTCCGACGCCGAGAACGCTCCGCGCAGGAGGGGTCCGGTCGACGACGGTGCCGTGACCGACCGGGCCACGCCGCCAGCGCCGACCGCCACCGCACCGTCACGCCGAGGCACCCACGCCGCCACCCACCACCACCCCGCCACACCGAGGCACTCACGCCGACATCCACCACCGCACCGTCACGTCGAAGCACCCACGCCGACATCCACCACCGCACCGCCACACCGAAGCAGCCACACGAACACCCACCACCGCGCACCGTCACGCCAAAGCACTCACGCCGGCATCCACCACCACCCCGCGACGCCAAAGCACTCACACGAACACCCACCACCGCACCGCACACCGAAGCACTCACGCCGACATCCACCACCACCCCGCGACGCCGAAGCACCCACGCCGACATCCACCACCGCACCGACGAACGTCCGCGCGAGCCCCGCCCGCTGATCGTGCGCGGCACCTCCCCGGCACCGGCCGCGACCACGGCGGCTACCGTCCGGGTCTGCCCCGCAGGTGAGCGAAATGGAGCCGTGCCCGTGCCGACCCCCGCGAGTTCCGCTCTCCCCCGCGTCGACTACGCCGACGCCCACTCCGCGGACCTCCCCGAAGGCTCCTCCGCGGACCCGCGCGCGTGGGTGGACAGGCTGTTCGCCGCACCGCCGCCCGCGTTCCGGCTGCTGGTGGGCGCGCTGGGGTTCGGGGAGCGCGGGGTGCCGTTCCCGGAGCTGGCCCGCACCGACACCGAGGTGGTGCTGGGGGTGGACGGTCTGCACCTGGACTTCCGGGTCGGTGTGCACGTCTCCCCGGACGGTCGACGGCTCACGGTCGGGACGGCCGTCGGGTTCCACAACCCGTTCGGCAGGCTCTTCTTCCTGCCGGTCCGGCTGGTGCACGGGGCCGCGGTCCGGTCCCTGCTGCGCGGCGCGACCGGACATCGGCCGGAGAACGGCTGAGCCGCTCCCCGGCCGACGGTGCCCATGCCGGGAGGGGGGACCACCCGGCAGTGGCGGTCATCGGGGCAGGTACGCCCTGTTGGCCTTGGAGAACTCGAACCCGTTGAACCTGTCCCAGTTGATCGACCACGTCATCAGGCCGCGCAGGTTCGGGTACACGGCCCTGGGCTGGTAGGCCCCGCAGTTCGTGCCCTTCGTCAGGCAGTCCAGCGCCTTGTGCGTCTCGGCGACCGTCGTGAAGCCGCCGCCCGCGTTGACGCTCGCGGGCAGGCCGAAGGCGACCTGGTCCTGGCGGAGGCCGGGGAACACCCTGGTGGTGTCGCCGCGGACGGGGAAGCCCGCGAGGACCATGTCGGTCATCGCGACGTGGAAGTCGGCCGCCCCCATGAAGTGGTACTGGTTGTCCAGGCCCATGACCGGGCCGGAGTTGTAGTCCTGCACGTGCAGCAGGGTCAGCGAGTCGCGCAGGGCGTGGATGACGGGCAGGTACGCGCCGGTGCGGCTGTCCGCGCCGCCCTGGCCGCCGTAGAACTGGTAGCCGACCTGGACGAAGAACGTCTCGGGCGCCATGGTGAGCACGAACTTGGCGCCGTAGCGGGCCTTCAGCGTCTTGAGCGCGGAGATCAGGTTGACGATGACCGGCGTGGTCGGGTTGCGGAAGTCGGTGTCACCGGCGTTCAACGAGAGCGAGTGGCCCTCGAAGTCGACGTCGAGGCCGTCGAGGCCGTACTTGTCGATGATGGCCGAGGCGGAGCTGACGAACGCGTCGCGCGCGGCCGTCGTGGACAGCTGCACCTGGCCGTTGGCGCCGCCGATGGAGATCAGCACCTTCTTGCCCGCGGCCTGCTTGGCGCGGATGCCCGCGATGAACTCGGCCTCGGACTCGACGTTCGGGCACTCGGCGACGGGGCACTGGCTGAACCGCAGCTGGCCGGACGTGGCCGAGGTGGGTTCGGCGAAGGACAGGTTGATGATGTCCCAGTCGTCGGAGACGTCCTTCATCCTGATGTACCCGGAGCCGTTGGCGAAGCTGGCGTGCAGGTAGCCGACGAGCACCTTCTTCGGCAGGCCGGTCACCGGCGGCTGCGGGGTGGTGGTGGTCGTGGTGGTCGTGGTCGTGGTGGTCGTCGTGGTGCTGGTGGTGGTCGGCGGGGTCGTGCCGCCGGTGCACGCAGCGCCGTTGATCTTGCAGTTGGCGGGGCTCGCGGTGCCCGCGACGTTGAAGCCGAAGGTCACCGCGGCGCCGGGGGCCACGGTGCCGTTGTAGTCGCGGTTGGTGAACGTGTAGTGGCCGGAACCGTTGGTCTGCAACGAGTCCCAGTACGCGCCCACGGTGGTGCCCGCGGGCAGGTCGAACTCGACCTTCCAGCTCGACACCGTCGTGCTGGTGTCGTTCTCGACGACGAACTGGGCGGTGTAGCCCGTCTCCCAGCTCGACGTCTTGGTGAAGGTGGCCGTGACACCCGCGGCGTACGCGGGCGCGAGGCTCACCAGCACCGCGCCGAGCATCAACGTCACCACCGCCGCCACCCTGGCGGCCAGCACTCGTGACATTCGTCCTCCTAGTGGTGGCGGCCTCCAGGTGGTCTTTCCGGAATTGGACTAGACCATCTGACCACTGTCAAGGCTCGGCGCCAAAACGCCTCCGACCGAACATCCGACGTATAGGGTGCCGAAGTGCAGATCCCGTGGCGCGCTGCCCCCCGAGCCGCGCTCTCCAGCCCGCTGACCCTGCTGGTCAGCGTCGTGACGTCGCTGCTGCTGAGCTTCGTGGTGGCCGCCGCCGTCCTGCACTCCTCCGCCTCCGGCAGCGCCGCCGTCGCCTACCAGGCGGACCGGCTCTGCGACCAGCTGCTGCACCCCGGCCTGGACCAGAACACCAAGCGACCCGTTCCGCTTCAGTCGGTGAACGAGGTCATCGACATCGCGACCGAGGCCGCGGGCGGGGCCGAAGTCCTGACGGGCACCTACACCGAGGTGCGCAGGACCGACTTCGGCGGCGCCGAGACGTTCGCGAGGTTCGGCTACCGCGACGGCGCGCTCGACCGCCTCCAGGTCCTCGAAGGCGGGTCGCGCGACGGGCTGTGGGTACCGCTGAGCCTGACGAGGACCGTGGACGGCTTCCAGCTCGGGCAGCGCGGCATGGGCGGACGGCTGCCCCCGGTGACCGCGGTCTACGCCGACCTCAACGACCCGCTCGACCAGTGGTGGTGCACCGAGCGGCAGTTCGTCATCCCGAACCCGATCGACAAGAACACCGACGTGACCAGCGCCGTGGTCTGGACGCCCAGCAGGCAGGCGTTCCTCGACCTGCCGGAGAGCGTCACCGCGGGCGGCGTCGGCATGACCGTCCGCTTCCCCACCGAGACCCCGGCCACCGCGGCGCAGGCGCAGGCCCTGCTGGAGCGCGGGACCGCGGTGCTGGACCGGGCGAACCAGGGGCTGCGCCGCAACGTGGTGCTGCCGCTGGTGGTCGAGAACGCGCGGGCGACCATCGGCAACGTCCGCTCGGCGATCCTGCCGCTGACCCTGATCAGCCTGCTGATCGGGCTCGCGGGCGTCGCCACGGTGACGTCGGGCTGGGTGCAGCGCGGCCACACCGAGCTGCGGATGCTGTGGTGCCGGGGTTCCGGCCCCGCGGCGCTGGGCGGTCGGGCCGTGCTGGAACTGGGGCTGCCGCTGCTGCTGGGCGGCACCGCCGGTCTGGGCGTGGCCTGGCTGCTGCTCCCCGTCTACGCCCCGTCGACCTCGCTGGAACCCGGCACGGTGCCGACGGCCGCGGCGGCGGTCGGCGTCGCGGTGCTCGCGAGCCTGGCGGTGACGTGGCTGGTCGCCGCGTTCCGCACGCACCGCGCCTTCCAGGGCCGTCCGTCGAGCGGCCGGGCGCGGCGGGTGTTCGCCGCCGTCCCGTGGGAGCTGGCGACCGGCGCGCTGGCGTTCCTCGCCTGGCAGCGCCTGCTCGGCAGCGGCCTGTCCACGCCGCTGAAGATCGGTGGGCTGCCGCGGATCGACGCCGCCGCGCTCGCGTTCCCGCTCCTGGTCGTGCTGACCACGGCGCTGCTCGCGGCGAGGGTGTCGCGCGTGCTGCTGCGGCTGTCGCACCGGCTGTCGCTGTGGCACCTGCCCGCCGCGCAGATCGCGGTCCGCAGGCTCGCCGCGACCGCCGGTCCCGTCACGGGCGTGCTCCTGGTCGGCGTCCTGGCCATCGGCACGATCGCCGTGGGCAGCACCGTGGCGGGCGCCCAGAAGGCGTCGCTGGACGACAAGTCCGGCTTCTACACGGGCGCGAACAGCGTGGTGCAGATCAGCACGGACCTGGTCACCGGCGCGCGGGAGCTGCCCGCGGAACTGCGCGGCTCGACCACGGTCGTCGGCGTCAGCAGCCAGTACGAGCGCACGGCGCTGGTGGTCGACCCGGCGACGTTCACCGACGGCGCCTACCTCGGGTCCACCGATCCCGACGAGCTGCGCGCCAGGCTGACCGAGCCGCTGAGGATCGGCGCGACGCCGAACCGCGAGGTCCTGCTGCCGGGGCTGCCGCCGCTCAACCCCGCCGCGGGCCTCCCGTCGTTCCCCAAGATCGGCACCTCCGGGTACGTGGTGCCGATCGACCGGGTCGCCTCGGTCGAGGACGTCAACACCTGGTACCTGTGGTCGTCGAAGTCGGCGGTCGACCTGGTCCGGCCGTTGCAGGAGGCCGAGATCGGCTACCGCAACGTCGAGGAGCGCTCCAAGGCGATCTCCGGGCTGCCGTTCCTGACGATCCGGTGGACGTTCACGTTCGTCACCGCCATCGGCGGTGTGCTGGCGATCGTGGCGGCCATCGCGCTGCTGCTCGCCATCGAGGTGCGCAGGCGGCAGAACGCCGTCGCGGGCGCGCTGAGCACCCGGATGGGCATGAGCCCGGCCACGCTGCTGAGCAGCCACCTGGTCGAACTCGGCGCGCTGACCGGGCTCGCGGTCGTCGTGGGCGGCGCGGCGGGCGCGATCGGCACCGGGTTCGCCGTGCCGCGACTGGACCCCGCGCCGCGCCTCGCGCCGGGGCCCGTCCTGCCGAACCTGTTCCCGCTGTTCGCCACCACGGCGGTCGGCAGCGCGCTGGTCGTCGTGGCCGCGGCGTGGATCGCGCTGCGGGCCGCTCGGGCCGCTCGAATCGGGGAGTTGATCCGTGGCTGACCACGTCCTGAGGCTGGTGGAGGTGGGCGTCGACTACCGGACGCCCGCGGGTTCGGTGACGGCCGTGTCCGACGTGAGCCTCGACGTGCCGTCGACCGGCATCACCGTGCTGGCCGGGCCGTCGGGGTCGGGCAAGTCGACGCTGCTGCGCGTGCTGAGCCTGGTCGAGCGGCCGACGCTGGGCAACGTCGAGCTGCGCGGGGCAGGCACGGCGACGCTGTCGAACCGCGCGCGGCGGGCGTTGCGGCGCACCGACGTGGCGCTGGTGTTCCAGAACCCCGGCGACAACCTCATCGGGCACCTGACCGTCGGCGACAACCTGCGCGCGGCGGCCCAGTCCGCGGGCAGACCCGAACGGGTGGACGACCTGCTCGACCAGCTGGGCCTGCCCGGCACGGCGACCTGGAAGGTGACGGCGCTGTCCGGCGGTCAGCAGCAGCGGCTCGCGTTCGGCTGCGCGCTCGCCCGCGGCGCGACCGTGGTGCTCGCCGACGAACCGACCTCGCAGCTCGACGCCGCGTCCGCCGACCTCGTCCTGGAGACCCTCGTGGACCTGTCCCGCCGCGGCGTCCCGGTCGTGGTCGCCTCGCACGACCCGAGGCTGATCGCGCTGGCGGACACCTGCTTCACGCTCCGGGACGGGGTGCTGGCATGAGCCTGCGGGCCGAGGACGTGCACCGGTCGTTCGACCACCCGAGCGGCGCGGTGCACGTGCTGCGCGGCGTCGACCTCGCGGTGGAGCCGGGTGAGCTGGTGACGCTGTCCGGTCCGTCCGGGTCGGGCAAGAGCGCGCTGATCACCCTGCTGTGCGGGTTCGACCAGCCCGACAGGGGCACGGTCGCGGTGTGCGGGCGGTCGCTGGCCACTCCCCCGGCGTGGCGGCTGTGCGCGGTGCTGCCGCAGGCGCTGGGGCTCTCGGGCGAGCTGACCCTGTCCGAGAACATCGCGCTGCCGCTGCGCCTGGACCCCGAGCGGCGCGGTGAGCCGGTCGCCGACGCGGTGGACGGGCTGATGGCCGAACTCGGCATCGACGGGCTCGGCGACCGCTACCCGGCCGAGGTGTCGTTCGGCCAGCAGCAGCGCGCGGCGCTCGCCCGCGCCGTGATCGCCGGACCGGGGGTGCTGCTCGCCGACGAGCCGACCGCGCACCTGGACCACCGCAGCGCGCCCGCGGCCGTGCGGGTGCTGCGCCGGGCCGCGGACGCCGGGTCGGCCGTGCTGGTCGCCACCCACCACGACCTGGTGCACGAGGCGGCGGACCGCACGCTCGTCCTCGACGCGGGCCGGATTTCCGTAAAGTAGGCGCCGATGTCCCCCCTAGCGCGCCGAGCCACGGCCCTCCTCGTGGTGTTGCCCCTCATCGCCGTCCTGACGGTGGTCAGCGACCACCGCTTCGCGGCACCGCCGGGGCCCGCCCGCGACGCGCCCACGGCCATGGTGGCCATGGGCGACAGCACCATGTCCGGGGAGGGTGCGGGCAGCTACGAGCCCGGCACGGACGGTGAGAACGGCAACTGGTGCCACCGCTCGCTGCGGGCCACCATCAACAGGACGACCGTGGCGGGCATCGACAAGACGTTCAACCTGGCCTGCTCCGGCGCGAACTCCGAGCAGGTCGGGCTGACCGACAAGCTCCAGAACACCGAGCAGTCCCAGGCGAAGCGGCTCGCCGCCATCGCGCGGGTGAACCGCGTGGCGGTCATCGTGGTCGCCGTCGGCGCGAACGACGACCCCCGGTTCTCCGACGTGCTCAACCGGTGCGTGCAGGCCTGGTTCGAACGCGGCGCCGACTGCACCGCGACGCTGTCCGACGACTGGCGCGGCCGGGTCGACCGGATGGTGCCGAAGGTGGAGAGGGCGTTGCGGGACATCCGCTCGGTGATGGACGCCGAGGGCTACACGCAGCGCTCGTACTCGCTGGTCGTCCAGTCCTACGCCTCCCCCGTCGCGTCGTCGGTCCCGGCCGACCTCCAGAACCTGGCGGGCTGCCCGCTGCGCACCGCCGACATGGCGTGGGTCCGCGACACCGGCGTCGGCGTGCTGGCCAAGGGCATCCAGACCGCCGCGAACCGCGTCGACGCCCGCTACCTCGACCTCACGCGGGCGGGCGCGAAGCACGAGGCCTGCACCGGTGGCGGCAAGCCGGAGAGCGAGTGGTTCACCCGGCTGACGGTCGACTTCGACGGTCTGCGCGACCAGGACCGCGCCTCGCACGCGTTGCAGGAGTCGTTCCACCCCAACGCCCGCGGCCACGAGCAGGTCGGGCGGTGCCTGTCGGAGTTCCTCGCCACGACCGCGAAGACCGCCGCCTGCGTGGTCGACGACAAGGGCGCCCTCAAGGCAGTGGCGAACCCGACGGCCGACTGACCCGCTTCGCGAACACGAAGCGATCCGCGTCCGCCCGATAGGCGGTGGACGGCCGACCATTGAGGAACGGGCTGTGCCGAACGGCCGCGGGCGCGGCGCACACCGCGCCGGGTGGCGGTCGTGGTGGGCGACGTCCGCACCCGCGGTGAACTGCCCGAACAGGGCGACCACTCCGAGAAATGCGGAACCCCGCACACCGACCCCCATTCGGACTGAAAGTTTTCAGCGCTCCGGTACTCCTGCCGCCTTTCGTCGCAATGGCCGGCACATCGCGGCGGTTGTCGCTGTTCGCCACCCGCCCTAGCGTGTGCAACCGTTCACGGGAACCCGCACACCACGGCCTCATCGTCGCGGCCACTCCTGGTCAAGACCCCCTGAAGAGGTCGAGGTCATGCGTACCCTGCTGCTCTTCGACGGTCTCGGTGGCAACAACGACACCCTGGTCGTCGCACTTCGCGAGCTCTATTCCCGACCGGAGAACGCCGCTTACTTCCACACGGTGTTCACCGTTCTGGACGACGTCCTGAAATACATCGGAAACGATACGCGCGATGCGGTCATCCCCACCGACTTGTCGCTGAAACAATGGCTCGAATCGGAGTTCCCCGCCACCGCTCTGCGGAATTCCATCGTGGCCGGGATCTGCGTGCACGTGTGCCAGGTGTGCCACCTCCAGCCGACCGGGCCCAGCGCGGACGACGTGGTCGTGGCCGCGCTCGGGCACAGCATCGGGCTCCAGGCCGCGGTGGTGGCGGGGGTGCGGGCCCGGCGGGTGGACGAGTTCCTGGCGCTGGCAGCGAGTTCGCTCAAGCTCGTGGCGCTCAGCCTCGTGCGCGGCCACCAGCTCGACGAGACGCGCGTCGTCAGCCCCGAACTGGTGAGCCGGTACCTGGCGCGCGACGGGAAGGGGCGGACGCCGAGCCCGATGGCGGCGCTGACGGGCATGTCGCGGCACGACCTGAGCCGGGCCGTCCGGGGCCACGGGCGGGTGTCGGTGAGCCTGGTCAACTCCCCCACCACGCAGGTGCTCAGCGGGTCGACCGCGGACCTGCTCGACTTCTACTTCGCCCACGAGGACGTGTTCGCGCGGGACCGGGTGAGCTGGGCGTTCCTGTCGAACTCGATCCCGTTCCACAGCTCCGCGCTCGCTCCCGCCGCCCTCCGGGTCCGCGACGACCTCGGGTTCATCGGCCCGATGCCCGGCGCGGACGCGCTGAGGGTGCCGGTGTACGCCACCGACGCGCCCCGCGACCTGCGGCGGTCGACCGACCTGGTGCAGGAGTTCCTGGACCAGGTGCTGGTGCGGCCCATCGAGTGGGAGCTGGCGGCGGGCCACGCGATCGGCGACGCCGGGATCGAGCGCGTGGTGGATTGCGGTCCCGGCCCCGGCGCGCGCCGGTTCACCCGCGAGTGCCTGCGCGCCGACGCGCGTCCCGTGCGCTTCGAGTCCGTCCAGCAGTTCTCCCGCCGAGCCCGTTAGGAGCACCGCCATGCGTTGTCTGCTCTTCCCCGGTCAGGGCGTGCAGCGGAAGGGGATGGGGGCGGAGCTGTTCGCCCGCTTCCCGGACGCCACCGCGGTCGCCGACGAGGTCCTCGGCTACTCGATCGAGGAGCTGTGCGTCCGCGACCCCGAGCGGCGCCTGCGCGACACCCGCTACGCGCAGCCCGCCGTGTTCTTCGTCAACGCCCTCATGGGGTTGGCCGCCGAGACGGCCCACGACTGCTACGCCGGGCACAGCCTCGGCGAGTACAACGCGCTCGTCGCCGCGGGCGTGCTCGACCTGGAGGCCGGGCTGCGGCTGGTGCGGCGGCGCGCGGAGCTGATGTCGGAGGTCACCGGCGGCGGGATGTCGGCCGTGCAGGGCGTGCCGGTGGCGTTCGTGCGGCGCGCGCTGATCGAGACCGGGCTGACGGGGGTGTTCGTGGCGAACCTCAACGCCGACACGCAGACCACGATCGCGGGTGACCGCGCGGAGGTCGCGGTGGCGGCGAAGGCCATCGCCGCGCTGCCGGGCGCGCGGGTCGTGCCGATCAACGTGAGCGGCCCGTTCCACACGCCGCTGATGGCGCCCGCCGAGGCGCGGTTCCGCGAGGTGCTGGCGGGTGTCGAGTTCGGCCCCGCCCGCGCGCCCGTGGTCTCCAGCGTCACCGGCGAGCTGTTCGACGGCCCCGACCTGCTGGCCCGCCAGCTGTCGTCACCGGTCGAGTGGGTGCGCGCCGTGACGACGCTGCGCGCGGCGGGCGTGACCGCGTTCGACGAGGTCCACGGCACCACCCTGAGTTCGCTCGTCAGCAAGATCGCCTGAGGAAGGGTTTTTCGATGAACACGGACATCGCGATCGTCGGCGTCTCGGTCGACGTGCCGGGAGCCCACGACCTCGACGCGTTCTGGCGGGTCATCAGCACGGGGTCGAGCAGCGTGCGGCCGTTCCCGCCGGACCGGCGGCAGAAGCTCGACCAGTACGTCCACTACCTGCGGGCCACGACCGTCGACCCGGTGAACGAGCCGGACGTCGACTACCACAACGGGTCCTTCCTGGACACCGTGGACACGTTCGACTACGCCGCGTTCGGGATGAACCCGCGGCAGGCGACGCTGACCGACCCGCACCACCGGATGGTCATGCGGGCGATGTTCCTGGCGTTCGAGGACGCGGGCTACTCCGCGGACCGGTTGCGCGGCAGCAGGACCGGCGTGTTCGTCGGGTTCGCGGTCAACCCCGGCTCGACGTACCTGGACTACATCTGCCGGATCGACCCGACGGTGGGCCAGCAGGCGATCACCGGGAACATCCCGACGATGCTGGCGAACCGGCTGTCGCACCTGCTGGACCTGCGCGGCCCGAGCCTGGTGGTGGACACCGCGTGCTCGGCGACGCTGGTCGCGGTGCACCAGGCCAAGAACGCGCTGCTGGTGGGCGACTGCGACATGGCCGTGGTCGGCGGGGCGCGGATCGTGTTCGCGCCGGTGAAGCACCCGCACTCCAACATCGGCATCGAGTCCTCCGACGGCGTGACCCGCACGTTCGACGAGGCCGCCGACGGCACCGGGTTCGGCGAGGGGTCGGGCGCGGTCGTGCTCAAGCGCCTGGAGCGGGCGCTGGCCGACGGCGACCAGGTCTACGCGGTCCTCAAGGGCAGCGCGGTCAACCACGACGGCAACACCGAGGGCATCACCAACCCCGACTCCGACTCGCAGGCCGAACTGCTGCTGGCGGCGTGGCGCGACGCGGGTGTCGACCCGCGCAGCATCGGCTACTTCGAGGCGCACGGCACGGCGACCCGCGTCGGCGACCCGATCGAGCACGAGGGCATGAAGCGGGCCTTCGCGAAGCACACCGACGACCGCGGGTTCTGCGCGGTGGGCACGGTCAAGGCCAACGTCGGGCACCTGTTCGAGGGGTCGGGGGTGATCGGCCTGATCAAGGCGGTCGCCGTGCTGCGCAACGGGATGATCCCGCCGCAGGCCAACTTCACGACGCCGAACCCGAAGCTCGACTTCGCGTCCGGCCCGCTGTACGTCCCCACGGCGCTGAGCCCGTGGGAGTCCGAGGGTCCGCGCCGGGCCGGGGTGAGCGCGTTCGGGCTGGGCGGCACCAACGCGCACGCCGTGCTGGAGGAGCACACCGCGGCCGAGCGGCCGGAGCCGTCGGAGGGCGAGGTCCTGTTCACGCTGTCCGCCGCCACCCCGCGTTCGCTGACGTGGCTGGTGGAGCGGTACGTCCGGTTCATCGACGGCGGTGGGCTCGCCGACGTCGACATCGCCGACATCACCTACACCACCAGGGTTTCGCGCAGCTCGCACCGGCACCGCGTCGCGCTCGTCGTGTCCGGTGTGGACGATCTGCGCCGCGCCCTGGCCGAGCTGCTGGTCAACGGGCAGCCGCCGGTCACCGGTCCGCTGGCCGCCAAGGCGAAGGCGTACCTGGCGGGCGGTCCGGTCGACAGCTCCCCGCCCGCCGACCGCGCGCCCCGGATCGTGCGGCTGCCCGCCTACGCGTTCGACGAGACGCCGGCGTGGATGGAGTTCCCGGACACCTGGCGCGAGCAGCTCTCGCTCGCGGCCACCGACGAGCGCCACCCGGTGACCCACGACGTCGAGTTCCAGCCCACGCCCGCGCTCCCGGTCACCGAGGTGCCCGCGGGCGCGTCCGTGGTGGCGCTGGTCGACCCGGACACCGACGCCGAGGCGTTCCTCGCGACGGCCGAACTGGGAGCGGTGCGGGTGCTGCGGCTGGGCGCCGACTTCACCGCCGACGACTTCGACGGGATCGCCGGGCTGGTCGCCGACGAGAACGTCACGCACGTCGTGCACGCGCTCGCGTTCGAACCGGCCCCCGCCACCGACGTCGAGGAGGTGAGCAGGCGCACGACCAAGAACCTCACCAGCCTGTTCCACCTGTCCAAGGCGCTGATGGCGGCGGGCGTGAAGGTCGACCTCGCGGTGCTCACGCGGACCGCGGTCTGCGCCGAGGAGGGCGACACCACGGCCGTGACCGAGAACGCCGCGCTGGTCGGCTTCGGCAAGGTGATCGGCCGCGAGTACCCCTACATCAAGGTCAAGCACCTCGACGTGGACACGGCGGTGCCCGGCGACGCGCTGCGGGCGGAGCTGTTCTCCGCCGAGCACGGCCTGTTCGTGCTGCGCGGTTCCGCACGGTCGCGCGAGGTGTTCGTGGAGGTGCCCGAGGTCGACACCGACGGCCCCGAGACCTACCTCAGGCCCGGCGGCACCTACCTGATCACCGGCGGCACGGGCGCGCTCGGCCTGGCGGTGGCGCGGTCGTTCGCCGAGAAGCAGCCCGACACCACGCTGGTGCTGCTCAGCCGGTCGGGGATGCCGCCGCGCGAGGAGTGGGACGACCTGCTCGCGGCGGGCACGGCGACCGAGCGGATCACCGCGGTCCGCGACCTGGAGGCCGGGGGCACCAGGGTGGTCGTGCGCGCGGCCGACGCGGGTGACCCGACGGCGCTCGCGGCGGCCGTGACCGGGATCCAGCAGGACCACGGCCGCATCGACGGCATCGTGCACGCCGCCGGTCTGCCCGGTGGCGCGACGCTGATGTTCCGCCTGCCCGAGGACTTCGACGAGGTGGTGCGGGTGAAGCTGCACGGCGCGTTCGTGCTGGACGAGCTGACCCGCGCCGACCGGCCCGACTTCGTCGTGCACTTCTCGTCGGTGGCCTCGGTCTTCCCTGCTCCCGGCCAGGCGGACTACGCGGCGGGCAACTACTACCTGGACAACCTGGCCCGCTCGCGGGCGGGCGGCCCGTGCCACGTGGTCGCGCTGGACTGGGTGGCGTGGAAGGAGATCGGCATGGCGGTCGACCACGGCACCAACGGCGACACCATGTTCAAGGCCCTCCCCACCTCCGTCGGCCTCGACGTCGTGGACGCCGCCCTGCGGTCGCGCAGGCCCCGGCTGTTCGCCGGTGAGCTGAACTACCGGGGCGAGCTGATCCACCTGCTGCGCTCCTACGACGTGCCGCTGTCGGCCGACATCGACGCCAAGGTCGAGCGCGAGATGCACGCGCTGGAGGAGCGGCTGCTCAAGGCGTCGGAGAAGATCAAGGCCACCGTCGCCGCCGTGCGGGTCGAGCTGAAGGGCCGCGACACCGACGAGTACACCGACGTCGAGCGGTCGGTGGCCCAGTGCCTCGCGCTCGCGTTCGGCTACCCCGCGCTCGACGTCGAGGCCGACTTCTTCGAACTGGGCGGCGACTCCATCATGGCCGCGTCCGTGGCGAGCACGATCGCCGTCCGCCACGGCGTGCACTACGACGTCGCGGACCTGCTCGCCGACCGCACGGTCTCCGAGATCGCCTACCACGTCGAGGAACTGGCCGAGTTCGCGGAAGACGCCGCCTGATGACGGACATGACCACGGGGCCCGCGCTGCGCAGGATCGTCGGCTTCGCGCTGCCCCTCACCGCGGCCAACCTGCTCCAGCAGGGGTACGTGCTGATCGACGGCATCCTGGTCGGGCACTACGTCGGCGTCGACGGCCTCGCGGCCGTCGGCGTCGCGAGCCCGATGTTCTACCTGCTCAACGCGATGTTCATCGGCCTCGGCACGGCGTTCACCATCCGGCTCGCGCACCTGCGCGGCGCCGGGCAGGACGGTGAGCGCCGGGGCGTGGTGCTGGCGCTGGCCCTGGTCACGGCGGTGTGGTCGGCCGGGTGCGTCCTGCTGGCGACCGTGCTGGCGGAACCCGTCCTGTCGGCGATGGGGATCCACGGGCGGCTGGCGGAGGACTGCGCGCTGTTCTTCGGCACGCTGTCGCTCGGCTTCCCGGCGATGTTCGGGCTGGCCGCCGTCAGCGCCTACTTCCGGGGGCTCGGCGACTCGCGGGCGGCGATGTGGGTGCAGGGCTTCGGCAACGTGGTCAACATCGTGCTGGTCTGGTTCTTCCTGTCCGTGCTGGGCCTGGGGATCGGTGGCGCGGCGCTGGCGACGGTGCTCGCGAGCGCCGTGGCGCTGCTGGTCGGGCTCGTGGCCGCCCGGCGCCTGTACCCGTTGGGGCGCGAGCGGTCCGAGCCCGCCGTGCGGCGCGAGCTCGTGGACGCCGTGCGGCTGGGGTTCCCGTTGGCGAGCCAGCACATCATCCTCGCCGTGGGGATCATGGTGCTGGTCTGGATCATCCAGTCCTACGGGACCGTCGTGCTGGCGGCGTTCACGGTGGTGTCCCGGCTGGAGCTGTTCACCGGGATGCTGTTCCTCGACCTCTCCGGCGCGGTGACCGCGTTCGTGGCGCAGAACCTGGGCGGCGCGGACCGGGAACGCGCGCGGCGGGGGCTGGTGCAGACCGTCGGGCTGACGGTCGGGCTCACCGCGGTGGTCACCGCCGTGGTGCTGCTGGCGCGCGGCCCGATCGCCGGGCTGTTCACCGCCGACCCGGCGACGCGCGAGCTGACCGAGCGGTACATCCTGATCATCTACCCGTTCCTGGTGCTGTACACGGTGATGGTGGTGCTGCACGGGTACCTCAACGGGGCCCGCCGCACGACCGCGCCGCTGATCTGCACGCTCATCGCGTTCGTCGTCGTCCAGGTCCCGTTCGCCTACCTGCTCAACGGCCCGTTCGGCATCGACGCCGTCATGTGGGCCGTCGTCGCGGGCTGGACGGCGGGCCTGTCCTACACCGCGTACTGCCTGCGGGACGTGCTGTTCACGCGTGCCGCCGTCGAGCTGAGGGGCGTGTCGTGATCACCGAGAGCACGGTCAGGGCCGAGTTCCACGGCGGGCGCTCCCGCGTCGGCCCGTTGACGTGGGGCCAGCGGGGCACCTGGGACGGCATCCACCAGTGGCTGCCGGAGGTGAAGCCGTTCTTCGTGCTGACCCGGTGGCTGCCCGTCCCGCTGCCGCTGTCGGTCGGCGACGTGCTGGAGCAGATCAGCGAACTGCTGCTGAGGCACGAGTCGCTGCGCACCCTGTTCCACGCGTCGGCGCGCGGGGACGCCACGCAGGAGGTGCTGGCCTCCGGCGCGGTCGACGTGACCCTGTTCGACCGGCCCGCCGACGACCCGGTCGACTTCACCAGCATCGTGACCGACTGCCTGGTGCGGGCCGGTGCCACGGCGTTCGCGCACGACGAGGAGCTGCCGATCCGGATCTCCCTGGCGCTGCACGAGGGCATCCCCGTGCTGGTCGTGCTCGGCGTCTCCCACCTGGCCGCCGACCACAGCGGCACCGAGCTGCTCGTCGCCGAGCTGGCGGCCATGCTCCGGGCCCGCGCCGACGGGGAGCCCGTGCCCGCGGCCAGGCCGTCGGTGCAGCCGGTGGACCTGGCCACCCGGCAGAACTCGCCGGACGGCCAGCTGCTCAACGTCGAGGCGATGCGGTACCTGCGGGAGCACGCGGCGCGGATGCCGTCGCCCGCGCCCGCGCGGGCCGTCGCGCTGGAGCCGAGGTTCGTGCGCGGCGAGATCGAGTCCGGCGCGCTGCCCGTGGCGGTCCGGGCGGCGGCCCGACGGCTGCGCACGAGCACGTCCGTCGTGCTGCTGTCGATCACCACCGGTCTGCTCCGCTGCTTCTGCCCCGGCCCGGCCTACCGGCTGGACGTCATGCAGGGCAACCGGTTGGAGCCGGACCTGTTCACGGCGGTGACGACGCTCAACCAGGCCGTGAAGACCGTGGTGGACCTGGACGCCGCGGACTTCGACGAGGTGCTGCGCCGGTCGGCCGCGACGATGGCCGCGGCCAAGCGCCACGCCCGCTACGACGGCCGGTTGGCCGCGGAGGTGCTCCGCGGGGTCGACCTGCCACCGGGCTGCCAGGTCAACGACATGTGGTCCACCCTGCCCCGCACGCGCGCGACGTCCACCGAGGCGACCACGCTCGCGTGGCCGGAGCGGACCGCCCACGAGGACATGGCTCTGTACCTGGACACCGGGGGTGCGCCGGAGCGGATGCGGCTGTCGCTGATGGCCGACACCGCGCTGCTGCCGCCCGACGGCATCCGCGCGTTCCTGTTCGCGTTCGAGCGGCTCGCGGAGGAGCTGGCGGTCGGGGACGTGCCGCTGGAGCGGTTCGGGGAGGTGTTCGCCGGGGCGGCGGTCTAGGGCCGCAGTTCGTCGTCCAGCACCGCGTAGACCAGCTCCTCGCCCCACTCGCCCTTGAAGATGTCGCTGTGGCGGAAGTGCGCCTCCTTGCGCATCCCGAGGCGCTCCATGAGCCTGATCGACGCGGTGTTGCGGCCGTCGCAGCGGCCGATGATCCGGTGCAGCCCGAGGTGGGTGAAACCCAGCCGCAGCGCCACCAGCGCCGCCTCGGTCGCGTACCCGTGACCACCGTGGTCGGGGTGGAAGACGAAGCCGAACTCGCCCTGCCGCCACTCCTCGTGCAGCCACTCGACGTGCACCTCGCCGATCACCTGGCCGGTGTCGCGCCGCTGCACGGCCAGCGTGCACGACTCCCCCACCGCCGTCGGCCACGGCACGGCGACCTTGGCCTCCAGCGCGACGCGGCTCTCCTCGCGGGTCCGCGCCGACCAGTACAGGTAGCGCGCCACCTCCGGCAGCGACTGCCAGGCGTGCACGGCGTCGAGGTCGTCCATCGTGAAAGGACGCAGCACCAGCCGTTCGGTCGTGATCGGGAAGTCGGGTCTGGCCACCCCCGCACACTACTAAGCTGCCGCGAATGCCGATCGACTTCTCCGACCACGACCCCTCCTGGCCCGCCGAGGCCGCGCGCCGCATGGCCGAACTGCGGCCCCTGTTCCCGATCGTCGA
This sequence comes from Umezawaea sp., assembly GCF_057122925.1. Classification (NCBI taxonomy): domain Bacteria; kingdom Bacillati; phylum Actinomycetota; class Actinomycetes; order Pseudonocardiales; family Pseudonocardiaceae; genus Umezawaea; species Umezawaea sp. The sequence goes on from NZ_DBNGPQ010000101.1 coordinate 65,334, forward strand.
GCACGTCGGCAGCACCGCGGTCCCCGGTCTCGCCGCGAAACCCGTGATCGACCTGATGGTGTCCACACCGGACCTGGCCGCGGTGCTGGCCGACGAGAGCGCACTCACCGCGCTGGGCTACGTGCGCGAGGAGACGGGGATGCGCGACCGGCTGTTCTACGGCCGCGACACCGACGGCGTCCGCACCCACCACCTCCACGTCATCCCGGCCGAGAACTGGGACACCCGCAACGAACGCCTGCTCCGCGACCACCTCCTCGCCCACCCCGAGGCCGCCGCGGAGTACGGCGAGCTGAAGCGCGGTCTCGCGGCGACGGAGTCGGACGGGCTGGCGTACACGAAGGGCAAGACGGCGCTGATCCAGCGGCTGGTGGACCGGGAGCGCGAGGCGCGCGGGCTGCCGCCGAGCGACGTCTGGGAGGACTGAGCGGCGGGTGGGAACGGGTCCGCCGGGTCGTGCGGAGCACGGCGGGCGACGCACGGCGCCGTCGCCGCGGCACCGGCCCGGTGCGGTGACGGTGACCTGGTGGACGGAGCCCGGCCGCTGGGTTCCGGGATCGGCGGGGTGAGCGGCCCACCTCGGCGGCCCCTTCACCGCAGGAGCCGGGAACCCTAGCCTGGGGCGGTGCACACCAGCGAAGAACACCTCCTCCGACGGGCGATCGGCCTGGCCCGCGCGGCACGGGACGCGGGCGACCCGCCGTTCGGCTCGCTGCTCGCGGCGGCCGACGGGACCGTGCTGGCCGAGGACCGCAACACCGTCCTGTCCGACGGCGACATCACCGCGCACCCGGAGCTGAAGCTGGCCCGGTGGGCGGCGCGCGAGCTGGACCCGGCCACGGCGGCGGCCACCACGATGTTCACGAGCTGCCAGCCGTGCGGGATGTGCGCGGGGGCGATCGACCGGTCCGGGCTGGGCCGGGTCGTCTTCGCGCTGTCGACCGAGCAGCTCCTGGCGCTCAAGCCCGGCGGCGGGTTCCCCGGCTTCCGCCAGGAGGGTCCCGCGCTCCTCGACGAGGCGTCGGCCGTGGTGGACGGCTTCTACACCTAGTCCGCGGGCTGCGTCGTCCGCGCGGCGGGCGCCCAGCGCACCCCGCGGTGCGCCCCGGCCAGCTGCACCTGGTCGCGGCCGAGGCGTTTCGCCTCGTACAGGGCGGCGTCGGCCGCGGCCAGCACACCCTCCACGGTGTCCTCGTCGACCTCCGGCCAGATGGCCACGCCGATGCTGACGCCGAGCCCGGTCACGGAGCCGCCCCGGCCGTCGTCGATCCCCAGGCCGAACACCCTGGCCCGGATGCGTTCCGCGATGGCCAGGGCCTCGGCGCGTTCGACCATCGGCAGCAGGACGGCGAACTCCTCGCCGCCGAACCGGCCCACCGAGTCACCGCGGCGGACGGCGCCGGACAGCGTCGAGGCGATCTCGCGCAGCACCTCGTCGCCGACCTGGTGGCCGTAGCGGTCGTTGATGTCCTTGAAGTGGTCGACGTCGATCATGAACAGGCCGGTGGTCGCCGGGGTCTGCTGGTCGCGGGAGCGCTGGAGTTCCAGCCTGGCCCTGAGGTGCCACGCCTCGGCGTTGAGCAGTCCGGTCTTGTTGTCGGTGCGGGCGGCCAGTTCGAGCTGGTGGATGAGCACCGTGCGGTGCAGGGCGACGGCCGCGACGACCATCGGCAGCGCGAAACCGGGCCACCAGGCCACGGCCAGCGCCACGAACGCGCCCAGCGCCAGCTGGCCCACCTCCAGGAGGTTGTCGGCCGCGCTGCCCACGGCCTCGCCGATCCGGCGCAGCCTGACGGTGATGGCGATGACGATCCCGACCAGCAGCGAGTTCACGCCCCACTGGGCGGCGGCGGCGCCGACGATGCCGACCAGGTCGCCAGGGCCGGACGGGGCGCCCGCCAGCAGGTGCTCGCGCAGACCGGAGACGTGCGCGACGCCGTTCGCCGCCAGTGCGGCGAGCACCATCATGGCGACGGTGAACACGCAGCGGTGCGGCGGCCTCGACGCGTCCCACCGGCCGACCACCCACCACCGGTGCAGGTAGATCGAGACGACCAGCAGCACGGTGGGCAGCGGCGGCAGGACCAGCGCGCCCGCGAAGATCCAGATGCTGCACAGGTCGACGTGCGGGAGGCGGCTGTGGTCGCGGCGGATGCGCTCGATCCAGCGCGAGCAGTGCAGGTGGGCGAACGCGCAGGCGGCCAGCACGGCCGCGACGAGCCACGACCGGGCCTCCACCGGCCCCTGACCGGTCAGGAATACCGCTACTGCCGCACCCGTGTCCACCAGTAGCACGTAGGCCAACGCCCGTGCGGGCAGGGACCATAGTGACCAGCGCGTGACGCGCCGGGAACCGCAGGCTCCAGCCGGAGCGTCCGCGCGATGTCCCATGCCCTTGCCACCTCACGACGCGGTAACCCTGGCGGCGACCAGGACCGGACGGACCGTCACGGTAATCGTGACCAGGGGCGATGTCAGCCGCTGCCGGGGTGACACGACGCCGGAGGAGGTGCTGACCGTGCGCGACAAGATCTGGTGATCCACCCTCCGCTTCCAGCCGTACGCCCAGGTGAGCGAGAGGAGGTGGACCGACGTGCGCGACAAGATCTGGTGAAGCGGTCAACCATCGGTAGTCGTCACCCCGGCCGACACACGCGACCACGAGGTGGCCGCGGCGAGCGCGAGCACCGTTCCCGCGGCCCCCGCGGCGGCGATCGACCCCGCGATCGAGCCGCTCCACTGCGCCACGAGCCCACCACCGGCCACGCCGAGCCCCTGCGCGGCGACCAGGCTGGTGCGGGCGAACCCGAGCGCCTGCCCCCGGTGCTGGTCGGGGACCAGGCGGACGAACGTCGCACCCGCCGTGACCTGGTAGGCGCTGAACAGCCCGGACAGCGCCAGCAGCGCCACGGCGACCCCGAACCCCGGCGACGCGAGGTAGCCGACCAGCGGCAGCGAGGTGCCGACGGCGAGCACGCCCAGCAGCCGCACCCGTGCGGCCGACGGCACGAACCGCAGCAGCAGCGTGCCCACGACCATGCCGACCGGGTCGGCCGCCAGCAGGACGCCCACCCCCGCCGCCCCGGTGCCGACGTGCTCGGAGAACGGGGCGGCGAGCCCCTCCGGGACGACGCTGAACGCGGCCAGGCAGCCTAGCGCGACCAGCACGCGGAGCCTGCGGTCGTGCCACACGAGGCCCGCGCCCGCCCTGACCCGCGTGAACCACGGGTCCGCGGCGCGTCCGCTCGGCGGCGGTGTCAGCGAGGCCGGACGGGTCCGCAGGCCGAACCGCAGCAGTGCCGCGGACAGCGCGAACGTGACGGCGTCGACCGCGAGCGCGCCGGACGTGCCGAGGCCCGCGACCACGAGCCCGCCGCCCGCGAACCCGAGCAGCAGGCCGACCTGGTGGGTGATCAGGTGGATCGACTGTCCCGCCTCGTAGCGGCGGTCGCCCAGCACCAGCGGCAGCAGCGCGCCCTGGGCGGCGGCGAACGGCGGCTCCGCCAGCTGCACGAGCACCAGCAGGGCCGCCACCAGCGGCAGCGGAGTGCCGGGCAGGGCCATCACGGCCACCAGCGCGGCCCGCACCAGATCGCTGCACACCATCACCGTGCGGCGCGGGTAGCGGTCGGCGAGACCGGTGAGCAGCACACCGGACAGCAGGCCCGGCAGCATCGTGAGCGCGTAGGTCAGCGCGGTCCACGCCGGTGAGCCGGTCCGCTGGAACACCAGGACCGACAGCGCGAGCCGGGCGAGCTGGTCGCCGACGACCGACGCCAGCGACGCGCACCAGAGCACCCGGAACTCCGCGACGCCGAAGGCCGCTCGAAACCCGCTCCCGGCGTCCGCGCGCATGGTCATCACCGTGGCAGACCTGATCACGGCGATCCACCAGTTCACATGCATGAAACTGAATCAGGTTGTTGAACTTGTGGTCTGGACCGTTTACCTTCTGATCACGCCGCTGCCCACGGGGCGACCAAGCCCACGACGGAAGGTTCCCCCCGCCACCTGGCGCAGCGCGTGCGACTTCTCCCCCGAGGGCGGCAGCCACACCATCCAGCAGTCGGTGAACCGGTCCACCGGGCAGATCACCGTCTGGTACGACGGCAGGCAGGTGCTGTCGACCAGCCACGACGCTCTGACCCTCAGGTCCGAACCGGGGTCCTGGCCAGCACCCGGTCCAGGACCCCGGCCAGGAACCGCGCCGGGTCCGGACTCGGGGTCGTGGCCCGCATCGCGACGATCCCGTCCGGACGGACGAGCAGGGCCCCGTCGGCGGGCAGCCACGGGACCGTGACGCGGTGGGCCGGGAGGCCGACCTCCGCCGCCGCGGCGAGCCAGGGTTCACCCGCCAGCAGGGTCCAGCGGGACGCGACCAGGTCGAGGGTGGAGACCCCGTCGATCCACGCGTGCGGCACCCGCGACCCCGGCGACCCGTCCAGCGCGGCGGCCAGGTCCACCGTGGACGGCAGTTCCGGGCGGGGGTCGACGACGGCGGCCGAGTCGTAGCGCTGCCCCAGGTGCACGACCGGGGACGCCCAGACCCCCGCCGCCTCCCTGGCCGCGTCGGCCTCCGGACCGCGGCCCCAGTGCAGGTTCGGGTCGGCCAGCCGGCGCATCGCCTGGTCCAGCGTCGCCGCGGCGACCGGTTCGCGTTCGTGCGCGTAGGTGTCGAGCAGCCCGGCGCCCGCCTCGCCGCGGTGGACGGCGGCCAGCTTCCACGCCAGGTTGTGCGCGTCGGCGACCCCGGTGTTGAGGCCGAACGCGCCCAGGGGCGACACGGTGTGCGCGGCGTCGCCGACGAGGAACACGCGGCCGGCGGTGAAGCGGTCGGCCAGGGCGCTGCGGGGGCGCCACGAGAGCACGCTGCGCACCTCGACGTCGAGGTCGGGGTCGCCGACCGCCGTCCGGACGACGGCGGCGCAGCGCTCGTGGGTGAAGTCCTCGGGGCGTTCGCCCGCGTTGACGTGGAAGACCCAGTTCGCCTCACCGTCCACGGTGGCCAGCAGGCCGGGCGCGTCCGGCGTGGTGATCGTGCAGGTGGCGAAGGACGTGCCGCGCAGGTGGGGCCGCAGGTCGGCGCGGAACAAGATGTTGATCATCGACTTGCCCAGGTCGCCCGGCCCGGACGTGCCGACGCCGAGCGCGGTCCGGACGGGGCTGTGCGTGCCGTCTGCGGCGACCACGTGGGCGCAGCGCAGCGAGTAGCGGCCGTCCGGCCCCTCCAGTTCGACGTCGACCCCGTCGGCGTCCTGCGCGATGCCGACCAGCCGCGTCGACCAGCGCAGGTCCGCCCCGCGCCGCGCCAGGTGGTCCGCCACGACGGCGTCGAGCCGGTCCTGCGCGCACACGCCGCGCAGCCGGAACGGCGTCACGTCCGGTTCGTCGGCGGACGGGGTCGGCATCGGCACGGTCACGACGTCGCCCGCGCCCATCTCGACCACGGTCCGCGCCACCGCCTTCCCCACCCCTCCCCGGAGGTCGACCGCGACCGCGTCGACGGCCGCGTCGAGCCCGAGTTCGCGCAGGACCTCGACCGTGCGCGGGCCGATGCCGGTGGCGCGCGGGTGGACCGACGGCCCCGGCCGCCGCTCGACGAGCACCGCGCGGACGCCGTGGTGGACCAGCAGCGCCGCGGTGAGCAGCCCGACGCTCCCCCCTCCGATCACCACCACTTCTGGATACGCTGTTTCCGTCATGGATACACCGTATCCAGAAGGTAGGATCCGGGTCAACGGAGGAGAGGACCAGCCCCGATGACCGACCCCGCGCCCCACTCGGTGTGGACCCGACCGCGCCCGGAACCCCGCCGCCGCGCGCCGGGCGTGGACCAGTTCGTCACCGCCGCCCTGGCGGTCGCCGACGCGGAGGGCCTGGCGGCCGTGTCGATGCGACGCGTAGCAGGCGACCTGGGCTCGGGCACGGCCTCGCTCTACCGCTACATCACCAACCGCGACGAGCTGCTGGACCTCATGGTCGACGCGGCCCAGGGCGAAACCCCGCTCCCCGAACCGACCCGCGACTGGCGCACCGACCTGGCGGCCGTGGCCCACGCACTGCGCGCGACCCTGCTCCGCCACCCGTGGCTCGCGGGCGAGTTGGCGGGCAGACCCTCACTGGGCCCCAACGCACTCCGGCGGTCGGAGGCCGCACTGCGCGCGGCAGCCGCACTCACCCCCGACGCCACCCTGTCGTCGCAAGCGGTCCGCGCCGTGCACGCCTACGTGCTCGGCTCGGTCGCCACCCAGCAGGCCGACCGCGGCGCCGAGCACCGCACGGGCCTGACCGAGGACGAGTGGCGACGCAGCCTCGGCCCGTACGTCGACGAGGTCATCGCAGCGGGCGACCACCCCCTGCTGGCCCGCCACGTGCTGGAAGCCGAGGACCTGACCCCGGACGCGGAGTTCACCTTCGGCCTGGACTGCCTCCTGGACGGCCTCGCCGCCCGCCTGCGCCGCTGAACCGACGGCCCCGAAACACCTCGGGCCTCGCTGACGGCCCCGTCCCCGCGCGGGACCGGTCAGCTCGATCGTGCGGGTCACCGCCGGTTCGGTGTCCGGACGCGGCTCGGGTTCGGGGTAGATCGGGACGCGCAGTTCGCCGCGGAGGTCGTCCAGTTCGCTCGCGCCTTCGGCGAGGACGTGGTCGGCGAAGGCGGTGCGCACGGGGGACCGTACCGACCTCCCGTCGTCGCGGACGAACGGTCCGGCCCCCCTGGCCCGCACGTCGTCCACGTGCGAGCACCCGGACCAGCGACCGTCAGGCCTTCACGCCCTCGCTCCGACCGGCGCCGAACTCGTTCGCCACGAGACCGCGGACGAGGTCGACCACCTCCGGCGACGCCTTCTCCACCGAACCGCTGTCGTACGGCGGCTCGGGGTCGTACTCGATCGCCAGCTGGACGCCCTGGGCGAACACGTCACCCCACAGGATCCCGGCCAGGGTCAGCGCCATGTCGATGCCCGCCGACACCCCGGCGCCGGTGATCACCGAGCCGTCGCGCACGACCCGATCGGTGCTCACCTCCGCTCCCAACGACGCCAACAGGTCACGCAGCGCCCAGTGCGTGGTGGCGCGCTTCCCCTCCAGCACTCCCGCCGAGGCCAGCAGCGTCGACCCGGTGCAGACCGACGTCGTCCAGGTCGCGGTCGGGTGGACCTTGCGGAGCCAGGCGGCGACCGTGCCCTCCGCCAGCACCTCGTACGGTTCGCCGCCGGGAACGACGATCACGTCCGCGCGGTCGAGGGTGTCGAAGGTCGTGGTCGGGACGATGCGCATCGCGGAACCGGCCGGCACCGGGTCGAGGGTGGCGGCGACGAAGTGCGAGGTCACGTCGGGTCCGGGCGAGAGGACGTCGTAGGGGCCGACCAGGTCCAGCGCGGTCATGTTGGGGTAGAGCACGAAAGCGATGTCCACTGCGTTCTCCTCAGCAGGTGGTGCGGAAGCGGGACCGGTAGCCGCCGGGCGACACGCCGATCACGCGGTGGAAGGCCCTCCTGAGCGTTTCGGGCGAGCCGAAGCCGCTGCGGCGGGCGACGACGTCGAGCGCCTCGTCGCCGGAGTCGAGCAGTTCGGTGGCGAACTCGACGCGAGCGCGTTCGACGTACCGCGCGGGTGGCAGGCCCACCTCGCGCGGGAACACCCGCGCCAGGTGGCGGGCGCTCATGGCGGCGCGGTCGGCCATGTCGGAGACCGTCCACGACGCCGCCGGGTCGGCCGCGATGTCGTCCAGCAGCACCCGCAGGCCCTCGGAGCGGACCGCGGGCACGCGGGAGCGGACGCTGAACTGCGACTGCCCGCCCGGCCGCTGGAGGAACACCACCAGCCAGCGGGCGATCTCGCGGGCCACGTCCTGGCCGTGGTCGTCGGCGACGAGCGCCAGCGACAGGTCGATCCCGGCCGTCACGCCCGCCGACGTGGTGATCCGGCCGTGCCGCACGAAGATCGCGTCCGGCACCACCTCGACCTCCGGGTGCCGTCGGGCGAGTTCGCGGCAGAACGCCCAGTGCGTGGTGGCCCGGCAGCCGTCGAGGACACCGGCCGCGGCGAGCAGACCGGCGCCGGTGCACACCGCGGCGACGCGGCGGGCGGTCCCCGCGAGCCTGGTGACGTGACCGATGAGGACCGCGTCGTCGACCGCGGCCCACGAGCCGAAGCCGCCGACGACCAGCAGCGTGTCGACCGGGCCGTCGATGTCGGCCAGGTCCTCCGTCAGCAGCTGGAGACCCGCCGTGGCCCGCATGGGGCCGCCGCCGACCGTGGCCACGCGGACCCGGTAGTCCGCGCCCGTGGCCCACCGCGCCCCCTCGAACACCTCCACCGGTCCGGCGACGTCCAGCAACGCCACGTCGGCGTAGCCGACCACCACCACATCCCGCACACCTCCACTGTGCTGGCCCGATCCGAGGGCGGCAACGACACGTGGCCCTCGGATCCCGCCATCACCGCACGCCCGCGGCCACCGCCGCCCGCACCGCCGCGGGCAGGCCGTCGGTCCACGGCTCACCGTGGCCGGGGTGCACCGAGCGGACGTCGTGCTCCTCCAGCGCCCGCAGCGACTCCAGCGCCGCGCGGCCGTCGTGGGTGAACGCCCGGCACAGCAGCGTCGGCCCGACGTGGCCGACCATCTCGTCGCGGGTGACGAGCGCGTCGCCGGTGAAGGCGTGCTCGGGGAACACGAACACCGTGCTGCCGTGGGTGTGGCCGGGTGTGTGCACGGCCAGCGGGCGGCCGGGCACGTCGTCGAGCCTGCCGTCGGCGAAGAGGACCGGCTCCGCGACCGGCCGGGTGCGCAGGGCGCCGAGCCGCAGCAGGTGCAGCGGCGTCCGCAGTCCGCTCGGCCTGCGCAGCGCGTAGCCGACGATCGACTTCTCCGGGCGCGCGTCGGCGGCGGGCTTCAGGGGCGCGGCGGCCAGCGCGGCCTCGGCCTCGTGCACGTGGACGCGCGCGCCCGCCTCGGTCCGCAGCCGCTCGGCGAGCCCGATGTGGTCCGGGTGCCCGTGGGTCACGAGGACGTCGGTGATGTCCGGGGGCGCGCACCCGAGCCGGTCCAGGTCGGCCAGGAAGCCCTTCCAGTGGCCCGGCAGACCGGCGTCGACCAGCACCAGGCCCTCGCCGGTGTCGACGAGGTAGAAGTTGACCAGCCCGTCACCGAGGCGGTGCACCACGCTCATCGTTCGGTCTCCCTCGTCGTCGACGACCGGTATCTCCGCATGATCTTGCCCGCGTGCGCCGCGCCGACGTACCGTGGCACCGCTTGATCGCAGTGACTCGCTCGCAAGGGTGCCGCCGCCGGTCCTTTTCCGCGTACGAGGAGATCGGCATGCGCACAATCAGCACCGGCTGGCGAGCGGCCGTCGGCGCGGCCACCGTGGTGGCCACCCTGACCGCAACGACCGGCGCCGCGACCGCGGCCCCGGCGTCCACGGCCACGCTCACGATCGACACGGCCCACCCGGCGGGGCGGCTGGCGTCCGACTTCGTCGGGCTGTCGTTCGAGATGAGGGAACTCGGCATCGGCAACCTCGACGCCGCGAAGGGCAACGCCGCCGCCCTGTTCAAGACGCTGGGCCGCGGCAACGTCCGCATCTCCGGCAACACCCTGGACCGCGACACCCTGTGGGTGCCGCGGGGTCAGCAGCCGCCGAACCCGTTGCCGGGGTGGGTGAACGACGTCGTCACCCCGACCGACGTCGAGCGGCTGGACAGGTTCCTGTCGGTCACCGGCTGGACCACCATGGTCGGCATCAACCTGGGACGCTGGGACGCGGCGCTGGGCGAGGACCAGGCCAGGTCGATGGCGTCGATCCTGGGCCGCAAGCTCGTCGCCGCCCAGTGCGGCAACGAGCCGGACCAGTGGGTGGGCAAGGGTTTCCGGCCCGCCGGGTACGCCTACGCCGACTACCGGGAGGACTGGGAGACGTGCGCCGCCGCGGTCGGCGGCACCCGCGTCGCCGGTCCCGACACCGCGGGCACCTCGTCGACGTGGGCGGCCTCGCTCGCCGCGGACGAGAAGGACCGGATGTCCATGCTCACCGTGCACCAGTACAGCTCGGGCCCGGACGCCACGATCGCGAAGCTGCTGTCCCCGACGACCGTGACCGACCAGCTCAGGTCCGTGTCGAAGAACCTGGAGGCGGCCAGGGCCAACGGGCTGGCGTTCCGGGTCGACGAGGCCAACTCCGCCTACGGCGGCGGGGTCGACGGCGTGAGCAACACCTACGCGTCGGCGTTGTGGGGCCTGGACTACAGCCTGTCGATGGCGCAGGCCGGTGTGGACGGCATCAACGTCCACGGTGGACTCGGCGTGTGCAACGAGCCGATCTGGAACGGCAAGTTCCAGCGCTACACTCCGATCTGCGCCGCGACCGCGGCCGACGAGCAGGCCAAGGTGTACAAGGCGATGCCGATCTACTACGGCCTGTGGATGGCGCGGCAGATGGGGTCCGGCAGGTTCCTGCCGCTCACCCTGTCGACCGACCGCAACGTCACCGCGTACGCCGTGAAGGGCGACGACGGCCGCACCCGCGTCGCCGTGGTGCAGAAGGACGAGACCACCGCGGCCCCCGTGCACCTCGACATCGCCGTGGACGGCCGGGCGCGCGGCGCCGAGGTGCTGCGCCTGACCGGTGACAGCCTGGGGACCGAGGCGACGGCCGTGCAGGGCGCCACCGTCGACCGCCGGGGCCACCTGAAGCCGAAGCGCGCGGAGCGGCTGCGCGTCCGCGACGGCAAGCTCGGCGTCGACGTGGCGGCGGGCAGCGCCGTGGTCATCACGCTCGACGGCTGCTGACCGACCGGTGGGCGGCCTCGACCCGAGACCGCCCACCGAGGTCCACGCCCTACAGCAGGGCGTCGAACTCCGCGCCGCCGATCTGCCCACCGTCGCCGTCGCGCCAGTCCCGCGACCGCCGCTCACGCCGTTCCTGCTCGCGCGCGATCCAGTCGGACCCCTCCGCGGCCACGGCTTCCAGGATGTTCAGCGCGCCCGCGATGCCCGAGGTGAGCAGCGCGATCCTCACCAGTTCCGACTCCTGCTCCACGTCG
>NZ_DBNGPQ010000102.1:0-9380 GCF_057122925.1 Umezawaea sp.
ACCTGAAGCCCGGTTCCGGCCCCACCGACAACGAGTGGGAGAACGCCCGTGTCATCGGCGAGCGCCAGAACCGCAAGGCGCAGGAGGTCTACCACGGCCCGCAGGCCGCGATGTCCGGCGGTGTCGACTACCGGATGCGGTTCGTGGACATGTCGGCCGTGCAGGTCGAGGGCCGCTTCACCAGTGACGGCAAGGCCGGCACGACGTGCAACGGTGTCGTCGGTGCGTCGACGATGGCGGGCAGCATCGAGGACGGTCCGGCGCTCCCCGGCTTCTCCGAGGGCATGCAGTCGCCGTGGAAGAAGCTGTTCGAACCGCTGCAGATGGAGGTTCCGCAGTGGCTGCGGGACTGCCAGTTCCCGAAGGCGTCGCTGGTGCCGACGGGCCTGATCGGTGCCACGCCGAACATCGTGCCGCTGCAGATCGTCCGCATCGGACAGTTGCACCTCGTCGCGATGCCGTCCGAGGTGACGATCACCGCGGGCCTGCGCATCCGCAAGACCGTCGCCGCCGAGCTCGGCGTGCCGGTGCAGAACGTGCTGATCCAGGGCTACGCCAACGACTACAGCCAGTACGTCACCACGCCGGAGGAGTACGACCTCCAGCAGTACGAGGGCGGCTCCACCCTGTTCGGCCGCAACACCACGCCCGCCTACCAGCAGGAGTTCGGCAAGCTCGCCGCGTCGATGCGCGCGGGCACCCCGCTGCCCGCCGGTCCGACGCCGACGAAGCCGCCGCTCACCGACCTCAACCTCCAGACCGGCGTGGTGTTCGACGACAAGGCACCGGGCCAGAGCTTCGGCCAGGTCCTCACCCAGCCCTCGGCGTCGTACACGAGCGGGCAGACGGTCACCTCGGTGTTCGTCACGGGCCACCCGAAGAACAACCTGCGCCGCAACGGCACGTTCCTGGAGGTGCAGCGCCAGGTGAACGGCCGGTGGACCCGCCACGCCGACGACGGCGACTGGTCCACGCGCTACCAGTGGCGGCGGTCGGGCGTGGCGAACTCGGAGGCGACGATCACCTGGGCCATCCCGGTAGGCACGCCCGCGGGAACGTACCGGATCGTGCACCACGGGGACTGGAAGAGCGGGTGGACGGGCGCGATCACGGCGTTCACCGGGACCACGACCACGTTCACGGTCGGCTGACCGTTCGGATGGCCGTTCGGTCGGGCGGCGGGCCGGTGCCCGACCCGTGGGGGTTGGTCGGGCGCTCGGTGTGAGCGGTGGTCGCCGGGAGGTGTCGGGCCGGGTAGCCGGACGGCCGAGCGGGCACCGGGTGGGGTGGCCGGCGGCCGGGCGGCCGGGCGGCACCGGGTGGGTGGCCGGTGGTCGGGCGGGCACCGGGGGGGGTGGCCGGGTGGCCGGACGGCTGCCGCACGGCGGCAGACCGGGCACCCGTCGAGGGTGGCCGGGCCGGTGGCCGGCCACAGGATCCGCGCCACAGCCCGGCGGCACGGCACTCGGCTGCGGCGTGGTTGACCGCCGGATGCTCACCCGCGACCCGCGACCTGCGACCCGCCAGCCACAACCCGCCACCCACGACTCGCCAGCCACCACCCGTTAGCTGCCACCCGCCAGCCCTTAAGCAGCTAGCCAACTGTTGCCAGCCACGACCCACGATCCACCGCCCGCCAGCCGAGACCCGGCTGGTGCCATCGAAGACCCGCGACCCGCGACCCGCCTGCTGCCAGCCGCTTGGGCCCCGACCTCCCGGCCCCGACCTCCCGGCGCGTGGCGCTCGACCGCCGATCGTCGAGCGTTCGGCGGTCGGGCGCCGCGCTGCCTGTCGGTGAGCCCTGAGCCGCCTGCCGCCCACCCAGCCCACCCGCCGCTATGCCGCCGGGGTCGCGGTGGCGGGGGTCTCGGCGGTGCCGGTGAGCGTGGCCCGTGCCAGGACGTGTGAGGCCATGGTGAACCCGAGCAGCGCGGGCGTGCCGTCGGCGGGGACCCCGATGTCCTCGACGTCGAGCGCGTGGACCGTGATCACGTAGCGGTGCCGACCGTGGCCCGCGGGCGGGGCGGCTCCGACGAAGCGGGCGGCGCGGGCGTCGTTGGGCAGTTGGAACGCGGGCTCGGGCAGGCCTGAGCCGGTGTCGTCGCCCGCTCCCTCCGGCAGGGACGTGACGGTCGCCGGGATGTTCGCGACGGCCCAGTGCCAGAACCCGGACATCGTGGGCGCGTCGGGGTCGTACACGGTCACGGCGTAGCTCCTGGTCTCGGCCGGGGCCCCGGACCAGGACAGCTGCGGGCTCGCGTCCCGACCCCCCGGAACGCCGAACATGCCCGACAGCTGCGCGTCCGCCAGCGGCAGCCAGTCCCGCACCCCGGTGCTCGTGACGGTGAAGCTCGGCACGACGGGCAGGCGCGCGAACGGGTCATTGGTCGTCATGTGACAACTCCATTCTCGGTGAACTAGTCGATTACGCTAACAATAATCGATTATCTGCGCTAGAGTCGACTTCATGGATGAGAACGGGGTGGCGCCGTCGGTTCGGGCGTACGAGTCGCTGCGGGCGGCGATCCTGCACGGTCGGTTCCGGCCGGGGCAGGCTTTGAAGCCGCAAGAACTGGCCGCCGAGCAGGTCGTGAGCCTCGCGGTGGTCCGGGAGTGCCTGCTGCGGCTGGTCGGCGAGGGGTTGGCCGAGCGGCTGCCGAACCGGGGCTTCGTGGTTCCCGACGCGGGTGACGCGCGGTGGCAGGTGATCGCCGAAGCACGGGCGGCGGTCGAGCCGACCATCCTGCGCATGTCGATCGGCCGGGGCGACCTGGAGTGGGAGACGCGCGTGCGCGCGGCCCACCACCGCCTCGCGGGCACGCCGCCGTACGCGCACCCCGACGACGCGCACTACTCCGACGCGTGGGCCGCCGCGCACCACGGGTTCCACCGCGCGCTGCTCGACGCGTGCGGCAACGACGTGCTGCTGGACGTGTTCGAACGGCTGTGGACCGCCAGTGAGCTGTCCCGCCGCTGGTCGGCCGCCAAGTCGCCGAGGCGCGACGCCGAGGCCGAGCACCTCCGGCTCGAACAGCTGGCGCTGAGCCGCCAGGGCGAGGCAGCCGCCGACGCCCTCGTGGCGCACCTCGGCACCACCGCCGCCGTGCTCGTGGACAAGGCCGAACACGCCGGGAAGAACGGCTGACGTCATCCCCCCGCACCCCAGGAGGACAACCGTGGTGTGTCCCGCACCCCTCGCCGGGCCGCGTCCGCCGAGGGGGACCACCGCCGTGCGCGAGGTCAGCCTCGCCGTCACGGCCGCCCACCTGTTCGTCTACCTCGTCCCCGAGTCCGCGGAGGAGGCCGCCGGACTCGGCGTCACCGACCGGCGGCCCGCGTACTTCGCGTTCCGGGCGGCGGCGCTGGGCGCGGTCCCGTGGCAGGTCGTGCTGGCGACCTTCTACAACTTCAGCCCGCGAGCGGTGCGGACCGTGGCGGACGCGTGGGACGCCGCACCGCCCGAACGGTGGCAGGCCGCCCGCTTCGCGGTCGTCGAGCGCGCGATGCGGCGCGTCGGCGTGCCCCTCACGGCCGACCGGATCGCGGAGGCGCGGTCGCTGGTCGACCCGGTCGTCGCGGGAGCCGACCACTCGGGCAAGGCGCTGGCCGCGGCGAACGCGGCGGTCCCGCTCCCGGCCGACCCGCTCGTCGCGCTGTGGCAGCAGGTCGCGGTGCTGCGCGAGTGGCGGGGCGACGCGCACCTGGTCGTGCTCGCCGACAACGGCCTCGGGCCGTGCGACTGCACAGTCATCCACACGGCGACCGGTCGCCTCCCGACGGCGCTCGCGCGGGCGACCCGCGGGTGGGACGACGAGGAGTGGGCGGCGGCGACGGCCCGGCTCGTGGCGAGGGGCTGGCTCCACGCCGACGGCACCGCCACCGAGGTCGGGATCGCGGCGCGCGAGCGGATCGAGGTCGAGACCGACGAGCACTGCGCGGCGCTGTGGGCGCCGATCGGCGACGCGGGTGCCCGTCGGCTCGCCTCGCTCCTGCGGCCGATCGCGGACGCCTTCACCACGGCTGGCGCGTACGAACGATTGAGCTGACCACCGCCTCCAGCGGTGTGGCGGGCCGACCGGTCAGGACCTCGACGGCGTCGCCGACCGCCTCCAGTTCGCCTGCCGCGATGGCGGTGTAGGTCGACACCCAGGCGTCCACCTGCCAGTCCGGGACGTCGGACGAGGCCCGTGACCGGTAGGCCTCGGCCACGGTCTCCGGCTGGTAGGTGATCGACCGCCCCCACGCCCGAGACAGGACGGCCGCGACCTCGGCGAGCGTCAGCGACCGGGGACCGGTCAGGTCGTAGGTCGCGCCCGCGTGCGCCGGGGCGGCCGTGAGCACGGCGGTGGCCGCGTCGGCGATGTCGTCCTGCGCGACGACGGCCACCCGCCCGTCCCCGGCGGGCCCTCGGATGGCGCCGTCGGCCCCGACGAGGTCCGGGGTGAAGTCGGCGTAGAGGTTGTCGCGCAGGAACGTGAAGTCGAGGCCGCTCGCCCGGATGTGCTCCTCGGTGGCCCAGTGGTCGCGGGCGAGGGTGAACGTCGCGTCGGGCGCCGCGCCGAGGAACGAGACGTAGACGAGGTGCCGGACCCCGGCCTCGGTCGCGGCGTCCACGAACGACCGGTGCGCCTCGACCCGGTCCGGGGTCTCGGCGGCCGACACCATCAGCACCCGGTCGATCCCCCGCAGCGCGCGCCGCACGGCGTCGCCGTCGCCGAAGCCCGCCGTCGCGACCGCGGCTCCCGCGAGGTCCGGTGCTCGCGCGGGGTCGCGGACCAGCAGGGTCTGCCGAACGCCCCCGGCCGCCAGCCGCCGGGCGACCCGGCCTCCGAGGCGACCGGTGGCGCCGGTGATCGCGAACGTGGTGTCCCCGGTCACGGGTGGACCGCCATCCTGGAGGTCACGGCCGCGATCGGCAGCGCCCTCCCGGCGAGTTCCGCGGGCACGTCCGCGTGGTCTCGGTCGATCATGTGTTCCCTTTCGTTCCCACCGCTGGTGCGGCAACCGCCAAACTAGGCCGTGAACAGGGCGGAGCGGAGGTAGGCTCGCGACCGGTCATGGTCAAAAACCGACACGCGGCACCTCGGGAGATCGCCTTCACCGCCCCGGCGGGCACGCCGTCCGGTGTGGAGGTGCTGTCGCTCGCCGACCTGCGCTCCCGCGTGCCGCCGGGCTCGCTCGCGGTGCCGCTGCGGCTGACCTTCCACCACCTGCTCACGCTCACCGACGGCTCGCTGACGCACACGGTCGACTTCACCGACCACGTCCTCGAACCGGGCGCGTGGCTGTGGACGCGGCCGGGCCAGGTGCAGCAGTGGAGCGACCCCGGCCGGGCCGAGGGCACGCTGGTCCTGTTCGAGCAGGACTTCCTCGACGCGGCCACCACGACCGCCGCCCGCCTGGACGATCCGCACGCGCCCGTCCTGCACACGCCCACCGGCGAGGACGTCACCGCCCTGCGCACGGCCGTCGACCACCTGACGGGCGAGTTCCACGCGTTCGGTCGACTGCCCCTCGCGGTGCACACCCTGGCGCTGCGGCACCTGCTCTCCGCCCTGGTGCTGCGCCTGGCCCACCTCGGCGCCGACGCGGGCAGGCCGAGCCCGCACCCCGGTGAGGCCTTCCTGCGGTTCCGCGACGCGGTCGAGGAGGGCTTCGGCCGGTCCAGGAGGGTCGAGGACTACGCGCTGCTGCTGGGCTACTCGCCCAGGACCCTGTCCAGGGCCGCGCTGGCCGCGACCGGTGTCGGGGCGAAGGAGTTCATCGACCGCAGGGTGGTCCTGGAGGCGAAGCGGCTGCTCGCCCACGGCGACGAGTCCGCCGCCCGCGTCGCCTCCCGGCTGGGCTTCTCCAGCGCCACCAACTTCAGCAAGTTCTTCCTCCAGCGCACGGGCCGCTCCCCGCTGGCGTTCCGCTCCGGCACCAGGGGCGGGTGACGCCCCCGGAAACCGCTGTTCTGCGTAGACCTCCGTCGCATCCGGACGCACCCTCGACTGCTGAGGGGAACGACGGAGCACCGGGGGAACGCACGTGCCCGCAGGATTCTTCACGGACAAGTCCGGCAAGGTT
Organism: Umezawaea sp.; assembly: GCF_057122925.1. Lineage (NCBI taxonomy): Bacteria > Bacillati > Actinomycetota > Actinomycetes > Pseudonocardiales > Pseudonocardiaceae > Umezawaea > Umezawaea sp. The sequence goes on from NZ_DBNGPQ010000102.1 coordinate 6,070, forward strand.
CGACCGCTCAGCGGCAAGAAGAAGAAAAAGGGGAACAGCGGCGTCGTCGTGGCGGCGAGCGTCCTGGCCCTGGGGTTGGTCGGGTACGGCGGAGGTGGGGCGCTGGTGGGGTCCGGCGGCGGGGGTGGCGCGGGAGCGGGGTCGAGCCGGGCCGCCGACCTGCGCACCCGCAAGGCGGAGGGCCAGAGGTCGGCGCGCGAGGGCGACCCGGTCGGCGCGTGGCGGCGCATGGGGATGCGCCGACTGCGCCAGGAGGTCCGCACCCAGGCCGAGTGCCTGAGCGCCTCGCACGGCCGGGTCCGCGAGTTCCTCGCCCGCACGCCCTGCGCCTCGCTGGACAGGGCGATCCTGACCGTCGGCGACGACGCGGGCAACAGCGCGGTCGTCTCCATCGCCTGGGTCGGGTTCCGCCGCGCGGGCGACGTGCGCGACTTCAAGGCGGTCATCGACGTCCACGGCAGCGGCGACGTGCGCCCGCTCGGCTCGTCGCTGCTCGGCCTGGCGGACATCGCGTTCACCGGGCAGAACTACGGCAGCGACGTCACCGGGACCTCGCTCACCGTCGCGGAGGCCGAGACCGCCACCGGCGTGCTCGACCACGACACCCTCGACGCGCTCGCGGAGGTCGCCGCCCACCTGCCCCGCCCGTGACGCCGGGGGCTCGAAACCGGACCGCGCGTCTGGTGGACTCCGTGGCGTGACCCCACCGCTCCCCCGGCTCGACGGCCGCGACCTGCTCGCGCTCGTGCCCGCCGACGCCGCGCTCGGCGCGCTGCGCGACGCACTACTCGCGGGCGACTGGGACTCCGCGGGACCGCCGCGCACGGCGGTCCCCCTGACCCACGGTGAACTGCTGGTCATGCCGAGCGAGGGCGGCGGGGTCGTGGGCGTCAAGGTCGTGGGGGTCGCGCCCGGCAACCCGGCGCTCGGCCTGCCCCGGATCACCGGCAGCTACCTGCTCCACGACGCCGCGACGCTCCAGCCGGTCCTGCTCGTCGACGGGGCGGCGCTCACCCTGCTCAGGACGTCGGCGCTGTCCGCTCTCGCCGTGGACGTGCTCGCGCCCGCCTGCACACCGCGGTTGCTCGTGCACGGCACCGGGCCCCAGGCGGCGGCGCACCTCAGGGCCGTCGCGGCCGTCCGCCGGGTCGAGCGGGTGGAGGTCGTCGGGCGGACCCCGGAGGCGGCGGCGGCGTTCTGCGACGACCAGGCGGCGGACCGGGCGTTCGACGTGCCCGTGGTACCGGCCGGGCCGGACGCGGTCGACCGCGCGGACCTCGTGCTGTGCTGCACGTCGTCGCGCACGCCCCTGTTCGACGGCACCAGGCTGGCGGCGCACGCCGTGGTCGTCGCGATGGGCGCGCACACGCTCGACGCGCGGGAACTCGACGACGCCACCGTGCGGCGGTCGTCCGTGGTCGTCGAGCACGTCGACACCGCTCTGCGCGAGGCCGGTGACGTGGCCGCCGCCGTGCGCGGGGGCGCGCTCGACCGCGCCGACCTGCACGTGCTGGCCGACGTGGTGCGGGGCGAACCGGTCCGCGGCACGGGACCGCGGCTCTTCCGGTCGGTCGGCATGGCGTGGGAGGACCTCGCGGTCGCCGCCGAGGCGCTGCGCCGCCTGCGCTCCCGCGCGGACGGCCGCTGACGAGCAGATCAGTCCGCGGTGGACGGTTGAACTGGACGTCGCGGCGTCATTCCACTTCGACCGTCCAGTCCGCGGCGAGCGCCGCGACCGTTCCCGCCGCCGCGACCAGCGGTGTCACCACGACGGCGAGCACCCCGAACGGCATCGCCACCTCGACCACCGGGTACCCGTCGTGGTCCTTCACGACGACGCGGTGGACGTCGTGCTCCACCGGGCCGTCGACGGTGCTCTCGCGCATCGGCATGACCGAAGGCCTCCCGCTCGGGGGTGTCGGGTCCAGCCTGGCGGATCCACGCGCGGAATCGCAGTGGCCAAAGTCCGCTGTCGGGGGCCGAAGGTCCCGCGGCGCCGGTGGGTCCACTGTGGATCGTGGCGATCGGACCAGGAACCGCCACGCCAACGGCGCAGTGCGCTGCCGCACCCGTCCACCGGATCCGGGATGCGGTGCCGAACCCGCACCGCGGTGGCGCGGACGTGGCCTCAGTCCAGGGGAACCCGCCAGGTGACCCTGGTGCCGCCACCGACGTCGGGGCGGACCGACAGCGAGCCGCCGGACCGCCGCGCCCGGTGCTCCAGGTTCAGCAGTCCGCTGCGCGCCACGTCGTCCGGCACGCCCACGCCGTCGTCCACCACGGAGACGACCAGTTCGTCGCCCGCCTCCACCGTGACCGTGACGGTCGTGGCGTGCGCGTGCCGGACCACGTTGCTCACCGTCTCGCGGATGACCGCCTCCACGTGCTCGGCCAGCTCGTCGGACACCGAGTTGTCCACCGTCCCGGACATCCGCACGGCGGGCGACAACTCGGTCGGCTCGGTCAGTTCGGCGACCACGTCCAGCAGCCGCCTGCGCAGGCTCACCCCGCCGTCGCCCGCGCTCTGGAGGTCGAAGATCGCCGTGCGGATCTCCCGCACGGTCTGGTCCAACTGCTCCACCGCCGTGGTCACCCGGCCGCGGAGTTCGGCGTCGCTGATCCTGCGCAGGCTGCCCTGGAGGCTCATGCCGGTCACGAACAGCCGCTGGATCACGTGGTCGTGCAGGTCGCGCGCGATGCGGTCGCGGTCCTCCAGCACGTCCAGCAACCGCAGCGAACGCTGCTTCTCCGCCAACTGCAACGCCAGCGCCGCCTGGTCGGCGAACGACGCCAGCACCGGCAACTGGTCGGCCACGAACGGCGGCTCCCCCTTGCGCCGCACCGCCACCAGCACACCGGTCACGACCGCACCCGCCCGCATCGGCACCGCGATCCCCGGCCCGAACTCCCCGGCCCCGTCACCGAGGTCCTCGCCGAGGGTCTCGACGACCGTGGGAACGCCGGTGCCCACGACGTCCGCGATGGCGGACGTGCGCTCGGACAGGTCCGAGCCGATGATCTCCTCGACCTGCGGCCCCGCACCCGCCGTGACGAACAGCGAACCCTCGTCGCCCAGCACGATCATCGAGGAGTGCGCGCCGGTGAGCTCCACCGTGCGCTGGGCGATGAGCCGCAACACGTCCTGCGCCGACGCACCGCCCAACAACTCCGAGTTGATCTCCGCGGTCGCCTCCAACCACCGCTCCCGCATCCGCGACCGCTCGAACAACCGCGCGTTCTCGATCGCCACCCCCGCCGCCGCGGCCAACGCCTGGAGCACCACCTCGTCATCCGGCGTGAACCCCGCCCCA
>NZ_DBNGPQ010000103.1:0-97605 GCF_057122925.1 Umezawaea sp.
CTGGGTTGATAGGCCGGAGATGGAAGCCTAGTAATGGGTGGAGTTGACCGGTACTAATAGGCCGAGGACTTGTTTTCGAAGGTGCTACGCATCCACTGTGCGGTTCTGAAAGAACCGAACCGGACCACATGGTCCCAGGCCTGTAGGGGTCTGTGGGTTGTGTGCCTACGGGTTGGTAATTTCATAGTGTTTCCGCAGTCATAGCGGAGGGGAAACACCCGGTCCCATTCCGAACCCGGTAGTTAAGCCCTCCTGCGCCGATGGTACTGCACTGGTGACGGTGTGGGAGAGTAGGTCGCTGCGGGACTATTATTCCCTGAAAGGGCTTGTGATGGGGGCACATCGTATGTGCTCAAATCACAAGCCCTTTTCGGCGTGTCCATAGGAGGAATCAGGTGTCCAGGTTCGGGGAACGTCCCGGCGACCGTCAGCGTGGCCAGGGAGACCGACCGCGCCGTTCCGATGGTGGTCCAGCCCAGAGCGATCGCAAGCCATCCAGTGGTGGTCGTGCGACCGGTGCAGAGCGCGCGGCGGGTTATCCGCGGCGCGATGACAAGAACGCCCCCAGCTCGGCCGATCGGCCGAAGCGCGACCAGCGCGGGTCCTCCGGCGGCGGTGACCGTCGCGACTTCAAGTCCCGCGACGACCGTCCGCGCTACGACAAGCCTCGTGGCACCGGCAGCTCCGGCAGTGGTGGCGGGTACCCCCGTCGCGACGACCGCGCGGGCAGCGGTTCCGGCGAGCGTCGTGAGTACAAGCCGCGCACCGAGGGCAGCGGCGGCTACCCGCGTCGGGACGACCGCTCCGGCGGTGGCGAACGGCGCGAGTACAAGCCCCGTGACGACCGTTCCGGTGGCGGTGAACGCCGCGAGTACAAGCCGCGCGACGACCGTCCCCGCTACGACAAGGCGCGTGACGACCGCGGTGGCAGCACCTACCGCAAGGACGACGCCCCGCGCGGCGGCGGCTACCAGCGCGCCGGCGGTTCCGGTGGGTCGGGCAGCTCCTACAAGCGCGACGACCGCGGTGGCGACAGCCGTCCGGACTTCCGCTCGCGCAACGGCGGCACCCACCAGCGCGACAACCGCGACGGCCGCCCCGACTTCCGGCCCCGCGTCACGGGATCCGGCAGCAGCTTCAAGCGCGACGACCGCTCCGGCGGCGGCGAGCGCCGCGAGTACAAGCCCCGCACCGAGGGCAGCACCAGCTACCCGCGTCGGGACGAGCGCGGCGGCATCTCCAGCAACGGCAACAGCCGCTACCGCAGCACGGACGACAAGCCGCGCTACGACAAGCCGCGCGACGACCGCTCCAGCGGCGGCGACCGTCGGGAGTTCAAGCCCCGCACCGGTTCCAGCGGCTACCAGCGTGACGACCGCCCCCGCTACGAGAAGTCGGGGGACGACCGCGGCGAGCGTCGCGAGTACCCGGCCCGCGACAGCGCTCCGCGTCGTGACGACAGCGGTCGCAGCGGCTACCAGTACCGCGACGACAAGTCCGCGGGCGGTGAGCGGCGCGAGTACAAGCCCCGCGAGGACCGCGGTGGCGACCGTCGTGAGTACAAGCCGCGCACCGAGGGCAGCGGCGGCTACCCGCGTCGGGACGACCGCTCCGGCGGTGGCGAGCGCCGCGAGCACAAGCCGCGCACCGAGGGCGGTGGCGGCTACCCGCGTCGGGACGACCGTGCGGGCACCGGCGAGCGCCGCGAGCACAAGCCGCGCGACGACCGCGCGAGTGGTGGCGAGCGTTCGGACTACAAGCCGCGCGACGACCGCTCGGGCAGTGGCGAGCGCCGCGAGCACAAGCCCCGTGACGACCGCGGCCCGAGCAGCTACCAGCGGGACGACAAGCCGCGCTACGAGCGCGCGGGCGAGCGTCGCGAGTCCCCGGCTCGCGAGGACCGTCCCCGGCACGAGAAGCCGCGGCACACGAAGCCCCGCGAGGACTCCCCCCGTGAGGACCGCAAGGACGACAAGCGCGACGAGCGCAGCCGTCAGCGGGCCGCCCGGTTCCAGGAGCGCACCCCCCAGTACGGGTCGGGTGAGGCGTCCGAGGCCACCGGGTCGGACGAGACGCCCGTCGCCGTAGCGGCGGACGCCGACGTCGAGGGCGTGGACGCCGTCGAGGCGCCCGAGCAGGAGTCCGCTCCCGCCGCTCCCGCCGCCGAGGAGGGCTACCAGCGGGCGCGTGCGCCCGAGCTGCCGCCCGAGGCGGACATCTCGGCGCTCGACCCGGAGATCAAGGGCGAGCTGCGGGGCCTGCCCAAGGGTCTCGCGGAGATCGTCGGCAGGCACCTGGCCGCCGCGGGCCTCCTGGTCGACACCGACCCGGTGCTCGCGCTGGAGCACGCCCGCTACGCCCGCGGCAAGGCCGCGCGCATCGGCGTCATCCGCGAGGCCGCCGGCCTCACCGCGTACCACGCGGGCGAATGGGCCGAGGCGCTGTCCGAGCTGCGTGCCGCGCGGCGCATGTCCACCGGCACCGGCCACGTCGCCGTGATGGCGGACTGCGAACGCGCGCTCGGCCGCCCCGAGCGGGCGCTGGAACTCGCCCGCGAGGTCCAGGGCCAGCCGCTGTCGCCGGACGAGGCCGTGGAGCTGCGGATCGTCGCGGCGGGCGCCCGTCGCGACATGGGCCAGTTCGACGCCGCCGTGGTCGCGCTCCAGGGCGCCGACCTCGACGCCAAGCGCCGCGACCCGTGGAGCGCCCGGCTGTTCTACGCCTACGCGGACAACCTGGAAGCGGCGGGTCGCGCCGAGGAATCCGTACAGTGGTTCCTCCACGCGGCGGAAGCCGACGACGAGAACGAGACCGACGCCGCCGAGCGCGCGTTCGGGCTCGGGATCATCGAAGAAGACGACGACGAGGAGAACGCGGAGCAGTGACCGAGACGTTGTTGGCACGCTACGACGCCCTGCTGCTCGACCTCGACGGCACCGTGTACCGGGGCAGGGAACCGGTACCGGGTGCGGCTGACGCCGTCGCCTTCGCCCGCTCGCAGGGCGTCGGCATCAGGTACGTGACCAACAACGCCTCGCGCGCTCCGCAGCCCGTGGTGGACCACCTCGTCGAGATCGGCTTCCAGGCCGCCCTCGACGAGGTGAGCACCAGCGCGCAGGCGGCGGCGGCGATGCTGGCCGAACGCCTGCCCGCCGACACCGCCGTCCTGGTCCTCGGCACCGAGGCCCTGGCGGACGAGGTCCGCACCGTCGGCCTGCGCCCCGTGCGGGAGGTCACCGACGAGGTGGCCGCCGTCGTGCAGGGCCTCTCCCACGACATGGGCTGGCGCGAACTCGCCGAAGCCTGCGTCGCGATCCGCCGAGGGGCCCTGTGGGTGGCCTGCAACGCGGACGTCACCCTCCCGACGGAACGCGGCCTGCTGCCCGGTTGCGGCGCGTTCGTCGCGGCCCTCAAGGCCGCCACCGACCGCGAACCGCTGATCGCGGGCAAACCCGCCACCCCGCTGCTGGAACAGGCCGCCAAGTCGCTCGGCGCGGAACGGCCCCTCGTGGTCGGCGACCGCCTCGACACCGACATCGCGGGAGCCGTCAACGCGGGCATGGACTCGCTGCTCGTGCTCACCGGCGTCTCCACCGAGGCCGAGGCGCTGGCGCTGCCCGCCGACCGCAGGCCGACCTACATCGCCGCCGACCTCTCGGTGCTGCTGGGCCAGTAGCCCTGATCCGACCGCCCTGGTCTGGTGTGGACACGTCCACACCAGACCAGGGCGGTTGTGCTTGTCCGACCACGGTGGACTGTCGGGAGCTGCCCGTCGTCGTGCGGTGGGACCCGGGAGTTCGCTGGGAACTCCCCCCTGCCCGGCTGGGCTCCCGGCGCTCGTCCACGGGGTTCGCGCCGGTTTCCCAGCGGACTCCCAGGAAACGCCCAGGGGAGCGCGATTCGGCGCGCATACGTTGTCCCCCATGGGAAACGGGAAGACACAGGAAGTCCTGGCCGGGGCGGTGACCGGGGTGCTGGCGTTCGTCGCCGCGGGAGTCGTGGCCGCTGTCGGGGTGGCACTGCTCGGTGTCGGGTCGGTCGTCGGCCACGCGGTCGCCGTCGTGGCGTCGGCCGTCGGGACGCCGCTGACGCTGGTGCCGAACCTGCCCCGCGCGGGGACGGCGCTGGAGGTCGACGTGCGGCTCCACGCCGTCGCCACGGGGGTCGCCGCGGTCGGCGTCCTGGTTCTCGTGCTGGGTTTCCGCCGTCAGGCGGGTGCGGGGGCGATGGTCGGCGCCGCCGCCGCGGTCGCCGTGCTGGTCGGCTCCTCGACCGCGGCGACGGCGAGCGCCGCGCTGTCCGCCGAGCCGCTGTCCGCCGAGCCGCTGTCCGCCGTGCTGCTCGCCGGTCTCGGCGTCGTCGCGGTCTGGGCGCTCTGCCGCGCGCCCTCGGCGCTGCGCCCCGCCCTCTCGGCCACCTCGCTGGTGCTGGGCGTGGCCGCGGTGGTCACGACCGCGGCCGGTGCCGTGGTGGCCCAGCGCCAGGACGCCCGCGCCGTGGGGGCCGTGCTGCTGGGCGGGCCGAGCGCGCTGTTCGCGGCGATCACCGCGGGCCTCGGCGTGCCCTGGTCGGTCGACGTCGACCCGCGGGTCACCGGGCTGCTCGGCGGGGTGCTGCCCGACCTGCCGTCGACGGACCTGCCGACCTGGCCGTTCACCGCGCTGGCCTGCGTGCTGCTGCTGGTGTGCGGGACGGTGGCCGCGGCCAGGGCACCTGTCTCGGGCGCGACGGACCTGGTGCTGCGCAACGCCGCCGCGCTGGGGCTGGTCTTCGGCGCCGCGTCGGCCGTGATGGTGCTGGCGGCGTCGCCGGACCTGGACCTGCTGGTGTCGGCGCGGGGGTTCGTCTTCCTGGAGACCACAGCCGGCGTGGGCGGACCGGTCTGGACCGCGGTGGCGCTGGGGCTGGTCGCGGGCGCGTCGGCCGGTGCCCTCGGCGCGCTGCTGCTGGTCGCCGTCCGGCGCGCGGACGGCCCGTACCCTGGTCGAACCGGCTCGGGGGAAGTCTTCGGGGGAGTTGCGGATGGCGTCCAGGGAACACCACGGGCAGCGGGCGACCCGGCTGCTGGTGGTCGAGGACGACCCGACGCTGCGGGAGCTGCTCGCGGCGAGCCTGCGGTTCGCCGGGTTCGAGGTCGCGACGGCGGTCGACGGCGCGGCAGCCCTGGAGCTGGCCGGGCGTGAGCCGCCCGCGCTCGTCGTGCTGGACGTGATGCTGCCCGACATCGGTGGTCTCCAGGTGCTGCGGCGGTTGCGCGCCGCGCACGGCGAGGACCTGCCCGTGCTGTTCCTCACCGCCCGCGACACCCCGGAGGACAAGGTCGAGGGCCTGTCGGCGGGCGGGGACGACTACGTCACCAAGCCGTTCCGGCTGGAGGAGCTGATCGCCCGCATCCACGCCGTCCTGCGCCGCGCCGGGCGGTCGGCGCGGGCCGTCGGCGCCCCGCTCGCCGTGGGCGACCTGGAACTGGACCCGAACGCCCACCTGGTGACCCGCGGCGGTGAGCGCGTGGAGCTGTCGCAGACCGAGTTCAAGCTCCTGCGGTACCTCATGGAGCACGCCGACCAGACCGTGGCGAAGTCGCGGATCGTGCGGGACGTGTGGAACTACGACTTCGGCGGCGACCCGAGCATCGTCGAGTCCTACGTCAGCTACCTGCGGAGGAAGGTCGACCGCGGCGACCGGAAGCTGATCCACACCGTGCGCGGCGTCGGCTACGTCCTGCGCACCCCGAGGCCGTGACCGTGCTCGGCCGCGTCCCGCTCAGCGCCCGCCTGCTGGTGATGACGTCGGCGCTGCTGGCCGTCGGGATGGTCGCCGCGGGCGCGCTGGTGCTGGCGTCGCTGCGCGAACCGCTGGTCGCGCGGGTGGACAGCCAGGTGGGGGTGGCGGCCGAACTGGTGTCGCGGTTCTCGCCGGAGGCGATCGGCGCGCTGCGGCCGGAGGTGCCCGCGAGCACGACCAGCGCCCTGGACCTCGTGTCCGACGTCACCGTCGTCTACTCGTTCGCGGACGGCCGCCCGGACCGGGCGTTCCGGATCGGGGCCGCGGGCGCCGACCCGCCGGTGGCCGCGTTCGACCCCGACGAGTGGCGGGTCGTCGCCGTGCCCGCGCGCTACCAGGGGGGTGACGGCGTGACCGTCACCGTCGCCGGGTCGCTGCGGGACGTGGACGCGATCGTCGACCGGGTCCGGACGACCTGCTACCTGATCGGATCGGTGCTGCTGGCGCTGCTCACGGGGCTGGGGTACCTCGTGCTGCGCGCGGGGTTGAGGCCGCTGCGGCAGATCGAGGCCACGTCGGCGGCCATCGCGGCAGGGGACACCGGTCGCCGGGTGCCCGCCGTGGCGGCACCCACGACGGAGGTCGGCAGCCTGGCCGCCACGGTCAACGGGATGCTGGACCGCCTCGACCGGGCGGCGGAGGCGCGGGCCGAGTCGGAGGCCAGGACCCGGCGGTTCGTGGCCGACGCGGGCCACGAGCTGCGGACCCCGCTCGCGGGCATCAGCGGGTCCACCGAGCTGTACCGGATGGGGGCGCTGCCGGAGCGGGCGGACGTGGACCGCACGATGGACCGGATCGAGCGGGAGTCGCGGCGGCTGGAGCGGCTGGTGGACGACCTGCTGCTGCTGGCCCGCTTCGACGAGGCCGCGCCGGTGCCGCGCCTGGAACCGATGGACCTGCGGGCGGTGGCCGTGGACGCGCTGCACGACCTGCGCGCGCTGGACCCGACCCGGCCGACGACGCTCACCGGTCCCGGCGGGGGCGCGGTCGGACCGGCGCCGGTGCTGGGCGACGAGGCGCGGCTGCGCCAGGTCGTCACGAACCTGGTCGGCAACGCGGTCCACCACACGCCCGCGGGGACGGCCGTGCGCGTCGGCGTGGGCACGGTCGACGGCTGGGGCGTGATCGAGGTGGCCGACACGGGACCGGGGCTGTCCGACGACCAGGTCGACCGGGTCTTCGAGCGGTTCTACCGGACCGACGGGTCCCGGAGCCGGGTGGACGGCGGAGGGGCCGGTCTCGGGCTGGCCATCGCGAAGACGCTCGTGGTGGCGCAGGGCGGTCGGCTGACCGTCACCACCGCGCCGGGCGGGGGAGCGGTGTTCACCATGGCCCTCCCCGGTGCGAGCTGACCGCGGCGGGCTCGGCACGCCGGGGTCGACGGGCCGTCCACCCCGCCGAGGCCCGCTCGACACCCCGTGCCCGCACAGGGTTCACCCCCGTTTCTACGTGGGCCGCGCCCGGTCGGTTCACCCCCGGCGCGGGAAGCGCCCTACGCCACTCTCGCGCGTGTTCCCGCACGCCGATCAGCTACCGTGAACGCGTGAACGTCGACGTTCCCCTGCCCGGTCCGCCGGTCGACCCCGTGGTGGGGATCGACTCGGCCATCGCCGGCCTGGAGGGCTTGGAGCACCTGGAGATCGTGGACCACGTGGCGAGGTTCGACATCGCGCACACGGCGCTGACCGCGGCGCTGTCGAGCATCGACAAGGTCTGATCCGGTGCCTCGTAGGTCTCGGCTCGACGCCGAGCTGGTGCGGCGCGGCCTCGCCCGGTCCCGTGAGCACGCCAGCCAACTGGTCACCGACGGTCGGGTCACCGTGCGCGGCACGGTCGCCACGAAACCCGCCACCGCCGTCGAGATCGACGCCGCGGTGGTCGTGCGCGCCGACGTGGACGACCCGAACTGGGCGTCACGGGGCGCGCACAAGCTCGTGGGCGCGCTGGAGGCGTTCTCCGACATCGCCGTGGACGGCGCCCGCTGCCTGGACGCGGGCGCGTCCACCGGCGGCTTCACCGACGTGCTGCTCCGCGCGGGCGCGCGGCAGGTCGTGGCCGTCGACGTCGGCCGCGGGCTGCTGGACTGGCGGCTGCGCACCGACGAGCGGGTCGTGGTGAAGGACAAGACGAACGTCCGCGCGCTCACGCCGGAGGACGTCGGGGGGCCGGTCGACCTGATCGTCGCCGACCTGTCGTTCATCTCCCTCAAGCTGGTGCTGCCCGCGCTCAAGTCCTGCCTGGAGCCGGACGGCGACCTCGTGCCTATGGTCAAGCCGCAGTTCGAGGTCGGCAAGGAGCGGCTCGGGTCCGGCGGGGTCGTCCGCGACCCCGAACTGCGGGCCGACGCCGTGCTCACCGTGGTCGCCGCGGCCGCCGAACTGGGGCTGCGCCTGCACGGCGTCATCGCCAGTCCGCTGCCGGGGCCGTCCGGGAACGTCGAGTTCTTCGTCCGGCTGCGGCTGGGCGACCCCCTGGACGCGGAAGCCGCCGCCGCGCTCGTCCGAACCGCTGTCGCGGAAGGGCCCCAATGACCGATCGGGAAGTGCTCCTCGTCGTCCACACCGGGCGGCAGAGCAACATCAAGCTGGCCATGGAAGTGGCGCTGCGCTTCGCGGAGGCGGGGGTGCGGCTGAGGCTCCTCGACGAGGAGGCCCCGCAGCTCTACCCGTGCTGCTCCATGAGCATCGTGCCCGCCGACGACAAGGCCGCCGAGGGCACCGAACTCGTGTTCGTGCTGGGCGGTGACGGCACGCTGCTGCGCGCGGCCGAACTCGCCCGCGCGGCCGGGGTGCCGGTGCTGGGCGTGAACCTCGGCCGGGTCGGGTTCCTCGCCGAGGCCGACTCGGACATGCTGCACGAGGCCATCACGCACGTGATCGACCGGCAGTACCACGTCGAGGAGCGGATGACGGTCGACGTGACCGCCTCCGTCAACGGCGTCGAGCTGGTGCGGACGTGGGCGCTCAACGAGGCCAGCGTCGAGAAGAGCTCCCGCGAGCGCATCCTCGACGTGGTGGTGGAGATCGACGGCCGCCCGGTGTCGGCGTTCGGCACCGACGGCGTGCTGTGCGCGACGCCGACCGGGTCGACCGCCTACGCGTTCTCCGCGGGCGGGCCGGTCGTGTGGCCGGACGTGCAGGCGCTGCTGGTGGTGCCGAGCAACGCGCACGCCCTGTTCGCCCGGCCGCTGGTCGTGTCGCCGCGGTCCACCGTGGCGTTCGAGGTCGACCCCAACGGCCACCCCGCCGTGCTGTGCTGCGACGGCCGCCGGACCTACGACCTGCCCGCCGGGACGCGGGTCGAGGTCGCGGGCGGTGAGACGCCCATCAAGCTCGTGCGGCTGCGGGAGGGACCGTTCGCCGACCGGCTGGTGGAGAAGTTCTCGCTGCCGGTGCAGGGCTGGCGCGGACCATCGGTCGGCTGACGGCACCGCTGGGACACGCGGTCGTGACCGGATTCGCCTCCCGAGGCACCCCTCTGTCGGTGCGTGCGGCTAGGGTTCGCCCTGTGTTGGCCGAGATGCGCATCCAAGGCCTCGGTGTGATCGATGAGGCAACCCTGGAACTCGATGCCGGGTTCACCGTCGTGACCGGCGAGACCGGTGCGGGCAAGACCATGGTCGTGACCGGGCTCCACCTGCTGGGTGGTGGTCGGGCCGAGGCGTCGAGAGTGCGCACCGGTGCCGACAAAGCCGTGGTGGAGGGCCGTTTCAGGGCACCCGCCGGCAGCCCGGCCGCGAAGGTCGCCGATGAGGTCGGCGGCGAACCGGACGAGGACGGCACCGTGATCGCGGTGCGCACGGTCGGGGCGGACGGCAGGTCGAGGGCCCACCTCGGCGGTCGCTCGGTGCCGGTCGGCGTGCTCGCGGAACTCGCGGAGCAGCTCCTCGCCGTGCACGGGCAGAACGACCAGTTGCGGCTGCTGCGGCCGTCGGAGCAGCGGGCGGTCCTCGACCGGTTCGCGGGCGACGACGTGGCCGAGCCGCTCGGGCAGTACCAGCGGCTGCGCGAGGAGTGGCTGCGCGTCGCGAACGAACTCACCGAGCGCTCCGAGCGCTCCCGTGAACTGGCCCGCGAGGCGGACCTGCTGCGCCACGGGCTCGACGAGATCGAGTCGGTCGCCCCCAAGCCGGGGGAGGACGTCGAACTCGTCGACGAGGCCCGCAGGCTCGCGGACGCCGACCAGCTGCGCGAAGCCGCGACGGGCGCGCAGTACGCGGTCAGCGGCGCGGCCGACGGCGACCCGGACAACCCCGGCGCGCTGGGGCTGATCGGTGAGGCCCGCAGGCGCGTGGCGACGTCGGAGGACCCGGCGCTGCGCGGGCTGGAGGCGCGGCTGATCGAGGCCGCCGCCGTGCTGGCCGACGTGGGCTCCGAGATCACCTCGTACCTCGACCACCTCGACGCCGACCCGAACCGCCTCGAGACGGTGCTGGCCCGGCAGTCCGAGCTGAAGCACCTGACCCGCAAGTACGCCGCCGACATCGACGGCGTGATCGCGTGGGCCGAGAACGCGACCGAGCGGCTGTCGACGCTCGACACCTCCGACGAGGCGCTGGCCGCGCTGGCCGCCCGCCGGGACGAGCTGGCCGCCGAACTCGCGGTGTACGCGACCCAGGTGTCCGAGGCGCGCGCGAGCGCCGCCGAGGAACTGGGCAAGGAGGTGTCGGACGAGCTGACCGGGCTCGCGATGCCGCACGCGAACATCGAGGTCGCCGTGCACCCCCGTGCCGCCGAGAAGGGCGACGCGCAGGCGTTGCAGGTCGGGAAGGTGCTGCTGCACGCGGGTGCCAGCGGCGTGGACGAGGTCGAGCTGCGCCTCATCGCGCACCCCGGTGCCCCCGCGCTGCCGGTGCACAAGGGCGCGTCCGGCGGTGAGCTGTCACGGGTGATGCTCGCGCTGGAGGTCGTGCTCTCGCACTCCGACCCGGTGCCGACGCTGGTGTTCGACGAGGTCGACGCCGGGGTCGGCGGTCGGGCCGCGGTGGAGGTCGGCAGGCGGCTCGCCCGCCTGGCGCGCAGCCACCAGGTCATCGTCGTCACCCACCTCCCGCAGGTCGCGGCGTTCGCGGACCGGCACCTGGTGGTGGACAAGACGGCGGACGGGATCCTCACGCGCAGCGGCGTCCGGGTGCTGGACGAGTCGGAGCGCGTGGTGGAGCTGGCCCGCATGCTCGCGGGCATGGACTCGACGGACACCGGCCGCGCGCACGCCGTGGAACTGCTCGCGGCGGCCAAGGCGGACAAGGACAGCGCCCCGGTCGTGCGGCGCAAGACGCGTAAAAAGGTCACATGAATCCAGCCGGGATGAACCGACGCCTCATCGGAGCGGTCGCGCTGGCGCTGGGCGCGGTCGCGACGATCGGTGGCGTCCTCCTGCCGCTCTACCGGGAGACCCGGACCTTCCCTGGGCAGAACTCGTCCCTGGTCGTGACGGCGTTCGGCAGCACCGGCGCGGGGGCGTCCAGCCCCGGCTTCGGGGTTCCGCTCGTGCTCGCCGCCCTCCTGCTGCTCGTGGCCGCCGCGCTGGTGTTCCGCGAGACCCCGTCGACGCCGCTCGGGCGGATGACGGCCATCGCGGGCGCCGCCGTGCTGCTGGGCGTGGCCTGGTCGGTCTACCTGTTCGTCACGAACCAGGCGGCCGTCGCGGTCGTGTCCGTGCCACCGGGCGGGCAGCTCGTGCAGACGCTCGACGTCGGCCTGGTGCTGCTCGGCGTCGGGTGGGTCGTCGGCACGCTCGGCGCCGTCCTCGTGCAGGACCTGCCCGAGGCGGACACGGCCCAGGCGGAGCTGAGGGAACGCGCCGAGCGCGTCCGCGAGAGGGTCCGCGCCCCCGAGGAGTCGCGGGAGACGGTCCGGACGCCCGCGCGCGACCCCGAGCCGGAACGCGAGCGGGAACCCGCGCGCTCCGCGTCCGGCCGTCGGCGCAGGCACGCCCTGCGGGAACGCGACGAGGAGCCGGAGAACGACGAGGCGGTCATCTACAAGCTGCCGGACGTGTCCGTCGACGACGTGGACACCCCGCCGCTGGGCTTCCCGCCCGCCGAGTTCGGTCCCTCGGAACCGGAGGAACCGGAGTCGTACGGCTTCCCGCCCGAGGAGTTCGGGCCGCAGGGCCCGGAGGACGAGCCGGAGCCGACCACCCGCGTGACCCTCGACCCGGTCGACCCGCCCCGTCGCTCGTGAGGCAGCGGCTCGGCGTGTTCTCGTTGCTGGCGGGCGCGGTGCTCGTGCTGGTGGGGTCGCTGCTGCCGCTGTACCGCCAGGCCTACCGGCTCGCCGAGCAGCTGGAGTTCGAGGTGACGGCCTGGAACGTCCGCACCATCACCGGGCCGCAGCCCGACAGCGACGAGTTCCGGTCCTCGGTGCAGTACGGCGTGCCGCTGGCCGCCGCCGCCGCGGTGCTCGTGCTGGCCGCGCTGTTCCTGGGTCACCGCCGGCTCGGTGCGGCGGCGCGGTTCCTCGCGGCGGGTGTGCCGCTGATGCTGGTCGGCGCCGTGTGGGTCGTGCTCCAGGTGTACCTGCGGCTGGCCGAGGGCAACCGCCGCGTCGACCCGATCACCCTCACCTCGCCGGGGCTCGGCCTGTGGATCCTCGGCCTCGCCTGCCTGGTCGCCCTCGCCGGGGGTGTCCTGGTGCAGCGCGTGCCGGACCGCGCCGAGCCCGAGCCGGACCCCGAGGCCGCGGTGGTCCACCGGCTGCCCGACGCGGAGGACCGCGAGCAGGTCTCGTAGTGCTGTGCGTCCCCGACCGGCGTTCGGGCAGAGTGGGGGACGAGTGGAGCTCGGACCGTCGAGTGGGGGCGCGGTGGAACAGGCGGACGTCGGGGGAGGTCCTGCGCGCGGGAGCGGGGAGACGACGCGGGTGAGGTTCGTGGTGGGCGCGGCGGCGCTGGGCGCGGGCGCGGTGCTCGCGGCCGTCGGGGCGACGTTGCCGGTGTTCGAGCAGATCCTGATCTTCACCCCCGGTCGGGAGACGTTCTCGATGACCCTCTGGGGCTACGAGTCGTCGATCGACACCATCGAGCTGGACGAGGGCGGGATCGAGTTCGGGGTGCCGGTGGTCGCGTCGGCGGTGCTGCTCGCCGTGTCGGCGCTGCTGGTGCTGGCCGCGCCGAGGCTCCCGGTCGGGATCACCCGGCCCGTGGCCGTCGCCGCGATCGGGTCGGCCGCCGTGCTGACCGGCTCCGTGTGGACCGTGGGCCAGGTCGTGCTGAGGGGTGTGCGGGGCATGGGCGGCGGCGCGGACGAGGGGATGGAGACGGTCGTCGGTGCGGGCACGGGCGTGCTGGTGCTCGCCTGCGTCGTCGCGCTGGCGGGAGGGCTGCTGGTGCAGCCGTGGTCGGCGCGGGAGCGCGCGCCGCGACCGGAACCCGCGGGAGCGGTGGTCTACCGGCTGCCCGACGACGAGGCGGACACGCCCACACCGCCGTTCGGGACCCCCGCTCCCGGCACCGCCGGGGGTGGCTCGTGAAGCGGATCGCCGGCGTGGTCCTGCTGCTCGCGGGCGCGGTGCTGACGGCGGCGGCGTCGTCGCGGCCGCTGTACGAGACGAAGCGCTTCGACAGCGGGTACCGGTCCGGGGCGCGGTTGACCCCGTGGGGCGGCGAGTACACCACCCCCGGCGGTGCGGTCGAGGTCGACCCGTTCCCGATCCTGCTCGGCGTGCCGTCGGTCGTGGCGGCGGTGCTGCTGGTGCTCGTCGCGGTCCTGGAACTCGTCTCGGCGCGGATCCCGGCCCGCGCGGCACCGGCGGTCGGGGTGGCCGCGGTCGTGGCCGCCGCGCTGCTCGTCGGCACGGTGTGGAGCATGTGGCAGATGGTCCTGTCGGCGATTTCGCGGGAAGACCCCATCGGGGGGAGCGCCGTGACCGTGGTGGGCTCCGGGATGGTGCTGCTGCTGATCGCGGCCCTCGTCGCGGTGGCGGGTGCCCTGCTGGTCCAGCGGCGGCCGGAGCCCGCGGTCGCCTACCAGGTTCCGTTCGACGACGACACCGATACCCCTCCGATGGGGACACCGATTCACCCATCAGTGTCCACAGAGGAATCATCACCCGGCTGAGCTGCTGAGACCGGTCGGCGTGGCTCCGGTGCGCTCGCCCGTGGATCAGCCACCATCGGGTCCATGAAGCTCTCCGGGTTGCTCAGCCGCACGAACCACGACCTGCCGGGTGCCATCGGCGTCGCTCGGGTCGACCGCCGCGCGGGCGACCTGCTGAGGCGGCTCAGCCCCGGCGACGTGGCGGTCCTCGACCAGGTCGACATCGACCGCCGCACCGCGGAGGCGCTCGTCGCCGCCGAGGTGGTCGGGGTGGTGAACGCCTCGCCGTCGATCTCCGGCCGGTTCCCGAACCTGGGGCCGGAACTGCTGATCGAGGCGGGCATCCCGCTCATCGACAACGTCGGCAGCGCGGTGCTGCGCGACGTCAAGGACGGCACGAAGCTGCGGCTGCTCGACGGCGTCGTCTACGTCGGCGAGACCGAGGTCGCGCGCGGCGACGAGCAGAACGCCGAGTCCATCGCCGACGCCATGATCGAGGCCAAGGCGGGCATGGCCGCGCAGCTGGAGGCGTTCTCCGCCAACACCATCGAGTTCCTGCGCCGCGAGCGCGCCCTGGTGCTCGACGGCATCGGCGTGCCCGAGCTGTACGTGCCGATGCGCGACCGGCAGGTGCTGGTCGTCGCGGGCGGCCCGAGCCACGCCGACGAGCTGCGGCGGCTGCGCAAGTACATCCGCGAGTACCGGCCGGTGCTGGTGGGCGTCGACGCGGGCGCGGACACGCTGTTCCACGCGGGCTACGAGCCGGACGTCATCGTCGGCGACCCGGACGGCATCGGCACCGCCACGCTGAAGGCGGGCAAGGAGGTCGTCGTGCCCGCGCAGACCGACGGCCACGCGCCCGGCCTGGAGCGCATCCAGGACCTCGGCATCGGCGCGGTGACGTTCCCGTCCTCCGGCAACGCCGAGGACCTCGCGCTGCTCATCGCCGAGGCGCACGGTGCGGGCCTCGTCGTGACCGTCGGCGTCCAGGCGGGCCTGCGGGAGTTCCTCGACCGCGGCCACTCGGGCTCCAACCCGTCCACGTTCCTCACCCGGCTCAAGCTCGGCAGCAAGCTGGTCGACGGCGAGGCCGTCGTCGCCCTGCACCGCAGCCGGGTCTCGTTCGGCGTGATCCTCCTGCTGGTGCTGGCCGCCGTGCTCGCGATGGTCGCCGCGGTGGCCGTCTCCGGCGTCGGCCACGTCTACGTCGACATCGCCGTCGACGCGTTCCGCACCGTCTCCGACTGGTCGAAGGGGTTGTTCTCGTGATCTCCCTGCGCTACCACATCGTCTCGATCACGGCCGTCTTCCTGGCGCTCGCGGTGGGCGTCGTGCTCGGGTCGACCGCCATCAGCAGCAGGCTGCTGTCCGGCCTGAGCGACGACAACGGAGCCCTGGGCAAGCAGGTCGTCGACCTCCAGTCCGAGCGCAACGCGCTGAACGCCAGGCTGTCCGAGGCCGACCGCTTCGCCACCTCCGTCGGCCCGCTGTCGGTCAAGGGCCAGCTCGCCGACCGCACGGTCGTGCTGGTCACCACCGCCGACGCGCGTCCGGGCGACCGCGACTCGCTGGCCGCGCTGCTGCGCGCGGCAGGCGCGTCGGTCACCGGTGAACTCCAGCTCACCGACTCCTTCGCCGACCCCCGCAAGGCCGACCAGCTCCGCGACCTGGTCGCCCGCCTGCAACCCGCGGGCACCCAGCTGCCCACCGCGTCCGACCCCGGCACCCGCGCGGGCGGCCTGCTGGGCACCCTGCTGCTGCTCGGCAAGGACAGCGACGAACCCCAGGCCACCGCGGACGAGATCGCCTCGGCGCTCGGCGGGCTGACGGGCGCGGGCTTCGTGAAACCCGGCCAGGGCCTGCGCCCGGCGCAGCTCGCCGTCGTGCTCACCGGCGGCGCGGCCGTCGGCGACTCGGCCGGTGACCGCGCCGCGACCGTCGCCCGCTTCGCCATCCAGCTCGACCGCTCCGGCGCGGGCGCCGTGCTCGCGGGCGGCGCGGGCTCCGCCGACGGCACCGGCGGCATCGGCATCGTCCGGGCCGACACCGCGGCCACCTCCGTGCTGTCGACCGTCGACAACGCCGACTCGGCGGCGGGCCGCGTCGTCACGGTGCTCGCGCTGCGTGAGCAGCTCGACGGCAAGTCCGGCCGCTACGGCGTGGCGGGCAACGCCGAGTCCCCGGCACCAGGTCAGGCCGGTTGATTAACCCATTCGAGTGAAGTGCTCGCGTGGTGCGTGCGGTGGGGCCCGGCGCGCGCATGTTAGCGTTGTGGCCCGTGGACAGGGGTTATCCCCTTTCGGAAATCTTTCAGACCACGGGAGCCTCGTTGGTGCTTCAAGCACGTACAACCAAGCACGTCTTCGTCACCGGAGGCGTCGCGTCCTCCTTGGGCAAGGGGCTCACCGCTTCCAGCCTCGGCCAGTTGCTGACTTCCCGTGGTCTGCGGGTGACCATGCAGAAGCTCGACCCCTACCTCAACGTCGACCCCGGCACGATGAACCCGTTCCAGCACGGCGAGGTGTTCGTCACCGACGACGGTGCCGAGACGGACCTGGACATCGGCCACTACGAGCGCTTCCTCGCGCGCGACCTGTCCGGCGAGGCGAACGTCACGACCGGCCAGGTGTACTCCGAGGTGATCGCCAAGGAGCGCCGCGGCGAGTACCTGGGCGACACGGTGCAGGTGATCCCGCACATCACGGACGAGATCAAGCGCCGCATCCGCGCGATGGCCGAGCCGGACGCCGAGGGCCTGGTGCCGGACGTCGTCATCACCGAGGTCGGCGGCACGGTCGGCGACATCGAGTCGCTGCCGTTCCTGGAGGCCGCGCGGCAGGTGCGCCACGACGTGGGCCGCGACAACGTGTTCTTCCTGCACGTGTCGCTGGTGCCCTACCTGGCGCCGTCCGGTGAGCTGAAGACCAAGCCGACGCAGCACTCCGTCGCCGCGCTGCGCAACATCGGCATCCAGCCCGACGCGATCGTGTGCCGGGCGGACCGGGAGATCCCGGACGCGCTCAAGCGCAAGATCGGCCTCATGTGCGACGTCGACAACGAGGCCGTCGTCGCGGCCGTCGACGCCCGGTCGATCTACGACATCCCCAAGGTGCTGCACGGCGAGGGCCTCGACGCCTACGTCGTGCGCAGGCTCGACCTGCCGTTCCGCGACGTCGACTGGACCGTGTGGGGCGACCTGCTCGACCGCGTCCACAACCCGACCGAGACCGTGCGGGTGGCGCTGGTCGGCAAGTACGTCGACCTGCCCGACGCCTACCTGTCGGTCACCGAGGCCCTGCGCGCGGGCGGGTTCGCCCACCGCGCCAAGGTCGAGGTCGTGTGGGTGCCGTCCGACGAGTGCCAGACCCCGTCCGGCGCGGCGCACGCCCTCGCGGGCCTGGACGCCGTCCTCGTGCCCGGCGGCTTCGGCGTCCGCGGCATCGAGGGCAAGATCGGCGCCATCACCTACGCCCGCACCAGGGGCATCCCCGTGCTCGGCCTGTGCCTGGGGCTCCAGTGCATGGTCATCGAGTCGGCCCGCAACCTCGCCGGGATCGAGGACGCGGGTTCCGCCGAGTTCGAGGAGGGCGGCACGCCGGTCATCTCCACGATGGCCGACCAGCAGGACGTCGTCTCCGGTGAGCGCGACATGGGCGGCACCATGCGCCTCGGCGCGTACCCGGCCAAGCTGACCCCCGGTTCCGTGGTGGCCCGCGCGTACGGCTCGACCGAGGTGTCCGAGCGCCACCGGCACCGCTACGAGGTCAACAACGCCTACCGCGACAGGCTGTCCAAGGCGGGTCTGGTCTTCTCCGGCACGTCCCCCGACGGCAGGCTGGTGGAGTTCGTCGAGCTGCCCGCCGACGTCCACCCGTTCTTCGTCGCCACCCAGGCCCACCCGGAGCTGAAGTCCCGGCCGACCAAGCCGCACCCGCTGTTCGCGGCGTTCGTCAAGGCGGCCCTGGACTACCGGCTGGCCGACCGCCTTCCGGTGGAGCTGGCCGAGGTCACCACCGCGGGTGCCAAGTGACCGCCGCGGGAGCGCACGAGTTCCGCACCGTCGCCACGCGGGACGTGCACATCGGTCGCGTGGTCGGGCTCCGCGTCGACGAGGTGGCCATGCCGGGCGGCGGCACGGCGCTCCGCGAGGTCGTGGAGCACCTGGGCGCGGTCGCCGTCGTGGCACTCGACGACGACGGCCAGGTCGCGCTCATCCACCAGTACCGCCATCCGCTCGGGCACCGCCTGTGGGAGCTGCCCGCAGGTCTGCTCGACTCCCCGGACGAGGAGCCGGTCGAGGGTGCGCGGCGGGAACTGGCCGAGGAGGTGGGCCTGGCCGCGTCCCGATGGTCCACTTTGGTCGATGTTGCCGCGTCGCCCGGTTTCACCGATGAGGTGGTGCGGGTGTTCCTGGCGCAGGGATTGTCCACTGTGGATCGGGAGTTGCAGGGGGACGAGGAAGCCGATCTGGTGATCCGTCGTGTGCCGTTGGCGGAGGCGGTGCGGATGGCGTTGGCCGGGGAGATCGTCAACGGCGCGGCCGTGGGCGGGTTGCTGGCCGCGCAGGCGGTGATGGCGGGAGCTGAGGCGAGGCCCGCGGACGCACCGTGGCCGGACCGCCCGCACACGTTTGCGGCACGCGCGCAGGCTTGATCCTTCCCGAACTCGGGGCCGCCGTTGGTGGCCCCGAGTTTGTTTTACGAGGGTTCGGGATACTGTATGCAATCTTCATGAAGGGTATGCGCGGGGGAGGGGGACTGCGTACGGGGGCCGCGGTGTGAGGTGGTGCTCGGTAGGGCGGGCGGTGATGTCGGGGTGGTGCCGGGCAGGGCAGGTTGGTGCAGGGGGCAGGGTCGCGCGGGGCAGGGTCGCGCGGGGTGGTGTCGGCCGGAACGGTGTCGGGCGGAACGGTGTCGGCCGGGGTGTCGCTGGCAGGACGGTGTCGGCCGGGGTGGCGCCGGCAGGACGGTGTCGGCCGGGGTGGCGCCGCGCGGAACGGTGTCGGGTGGCGCGGGTAGGGCAAGGCGATGTGGAGCAGGGCGGTGTGGCCACGGGTTTTGTGCTAACTGGATGCGAGCTTCTGCATTCAGGATACTGTATGCAATCATTCTCTCCGGCGGGGTCTTGCGGCGGGTTGGTTCGGTGGTTGGCGGCGAGTTGGTGATCAGGCCGTCGGGTAACTGAAAAGTCGCACAGTTCGACGAGTTGGCGGCGCACAACCTCATGGCCGGATGGTGGGCCAATCGTTCTGGCTGCCTGGTGCGCATTTGTTGGAAATCTCAGCCAGGCTACCGGCGTCACGTCTTGGCAAGTCATCATTGCCGCATGAACTGGGATCTCCGCATTGTGCCCTGAACCTGTGGCCGATTTTGCTCGGGGGATTGACCCTTGCCCTCGTCGATCCAGAGGTTCCCGAGTCACCTCAGCCACCACCGCTGGAACTCGACAACGCCATGCGCCACACTCACCACCGGAGGGAGGCCAAGCCCATGACCCCGACCCGCCTGAGGAAAGCCGCAACCGGCCCCGTGGCCACAGCGGTAGCGGCAGCGGCAGCCGCCACGGCCCTCTACTTCACCAACCCGACCAACCCCGGCTCCTGGCTCCCGAGGTGCCCGTTCAACTTCCTCACCGGCCTGGACTGCCCGGCCTGCGGTTCGACCCGCATGGTCTACGCCCTGCTCCACGGAGACCTGTCGGCCGCCTGGCACTACAACCCGGTGATGCTCACAGCGGGCCTCCCGTTCCTGGCCTGGCTGTGGCTGAGGTGGTTCCGGGCCGATCGAAAAGGCGCCAGAACCACCCCTCTGCCCCCTCGGGTCGGGCAAGTGGTGATAGCGGTGGGCCTCACCTGGGCCATCACCCGGAACCTAATCGCGTAGCCGTCGCCCCTGGGCGTCCGTGCCGCCGTTGACGAGCAGCAGAATGCCGTCGACCAAAGCCCAGATCCCACATCCGCCGCACGTCAACAACTGCGCGATGGCCATTCCCGTGTGCCCGGTGTAGAAACGCCCGATCCCGAACGTCCCGATGAACAGTTGCAGAACCCCGGCGACGACCTTCGACTTGTCCGACAGCGGATACCCGGTCAACGGATCGATCCCGTACGGCGCGTACGGCACCTGGTAACCGGGCGCGGTCCCGTAGCCCTGCCCGTACCCCGGCTGCCCGTACCCCGGTTGCGCGTAGCCGGAGGTCCCGTAGCCGGACGTCCCGTGATCGGGCGCACCCCCGAACGGCGGCGGCGCGTACGGCGGCGGAGGCTGCTCGGCCAGGAACGGCGGGTGCGGCTGGGGAAGGTCGGTGAACAGCGAGCCCAGTTCCGCGACCGTCTGGGCGGCGGACGCGTAGGAGACGCGCTGCTCGTACTCGCCGATCTCGATCCGCCCGGCGGCGAAGTGGTCGTTGAGGGCGCGGATGGCTTCTTCGCGCTGCTGGTTGCCGATGCGCACGGGGTTCGGCTCGAAAGGTCCTGACACGGCCGGAACGGTAGTCGATGAGGCCTGGTGAGCACTGCCGAAACGCGCCGGAACACCACTACGGGCCTACTCTGGACCGGTGCTGGTCGGCGTTCCGCGCGAGGTGAAGAACCACGAGTACCGGGTGGCCGTGACGCCCGCCGGGGTCGTGGAGCTGGCACGCCGCGGTCACGAGGTCCTGGTCGAGACCGACGCGGGTGCGGGCTCGTCCATCCCCGACGGCGAGTTCGTCGCCGCGGGCGCGCGGATCGCGCCCTCCGCGGACGACGTGTGGGGCGAGTGCGAGCTGGTCCTCAAGGTCAAGGAGCCGGTGCCGGAGGAGCACCACCGGATGCGGCCCGGCCAGACGCTGTTCACCTTCCTGCACCTGGCCGCGAGCGCGGACTGCACCCGCGCGCTCGTCGCGTCCGGGATCAACGCCATCGCCTACGAGACCGTGCGGCTCCCGGACGGCTCGCTGCCGCTGCTGGCGCCGATGTCGGAGGTCGCGGGGAGGATGGCCGCGCAGGTCGGCGCGCACTGCCTGGAACGGGCGTCCGGAGGGCGCGGCGTGCTGCTCGGCGGTGTGCCCGGTGTGCCCGCGGGCAAGGTCGCGGTGATCGGCGCCGGGGTCGCGGGCCTGAACGCGGCGGCCATCGCGGTCGGGCTCCAGGCCGAGGTCGTGGTGCTGGACACGAACGTCAACCGGTTGCGGCAGATCGACTTCACCTACCGCGGCCACCTCCAGACCGTCGCCTCCAACGCCTACGAGGTCGAGAAGGCCTGCCGCTGGGCCGACCTGGTGATCGGCGCGGTGCTCGTGCCGGGCGCGAAGGCCCCGTCGCTGGTGAGCAACGACCTGGTGGCGGCGATGCGGCCCGGTTCGGTGCTGGTGGACATCGCGATCGACCAGGGCGGCTGCTTCGCGGACTCGCGGCCGACCACGCACGACGCCCCGACCTACCGGGTGCACGAGTCGCTGTTCTACTGCGTGGCGAACATGCCCGGCGCGGTCCCGCACACCTCGACCTGGGCGTTGACGAACGTGACCCTGCCCTACGCGCTGTCGTTGGCCGACAAGGGTTTCCGCCAGGCGGTGCTGGACGACCCGGCGCTGGCCAAGGGGGTCAACGTGGTGCGCGGGACGGTGGTCCTGCCGGAGGTGGCCCTCGCGCACGGCCTGCGCCACGGCTCACTGGCCGACCTCTGACGGCGCGACCCCGACGACACCTGCTCCGACGACGCGGCCCGGCGAAGTGACGCGGCCCGGCGAAGCGGCACGGCCCCCCTCACCACCCCACCCCTCCCACCCGGCATTCGAGACGGCGATTTCGCGACCGTCCGCGCCCCCGTCCGACCCGGATGTCCCTGTCGCGCAAGAACTCCCCGACCGCGCCGGGTGACGACGCCACTTCGTGACAATGAGGGTTTCGTGAACACGGGCGATCTTTCGGCGGCCGCGGGTACGGTGTCCGCACTTGAGTCCCACCGGAGCGGGAGGTACCGCGAACCGTGCCGAACTTGGACGAGCCGGAGCCCCCGGCCATCGAGCTCTCGGCGGTGCTCCACGCTTTGAGCGACCCGACCAGGCTGGCGGTGGTCCAGCAGATCGAGGCCGACGGGGAGCGCCTGTGCGGAGCGATGGCCGTGGACGTGGCCAAATCCACGTTGTCCCAACACCTGCGCGTGCTGCGGGAGGCCGGGATCACCCGGACCCGCTGCTGCGGCAACCAGCGCTGGGTGTCGCTGCGCCGCGATGACCTGGAACAGCTCTTCCCCGGACTGCTCGACGTGGTCCTGTCGGCCGCGGCCCGGATGGAGGCCGTGCACTGAACCGTTCGGTCCACGACCGGCGGAAAACGGTGCGCGCCGCCACGGCGAGGCGCGTTGCCGCCGCTCGGCCACGGCCTTAGGCTGCGCCCAGGTCGAGGACTACGAGGAGTTAGGTTGCGATGTCGACACCGGAGCACGTGGAGGGCAGGGCGTACGACGCTCCGCCGCCGCCGTCGCCCGGTGTGCCCCGCGCGTCCGTCGAGCTGAGCCTGGCCCCGCACGCCGCCCCGCACGACGAGGACGCGGCGGAGCAGGAGGTCGGCGAGATCGGCCCCACCGGCCGTGAGCTCCGCTTCACCGCCGAGCCGCAGCCGGTCGCCGTCCACGGGCCCGCCAAGATCCTCGCCATCTGCAACCAGAAGGGCGGGGTCGGCAAGACCACGTCCACGATCAACCTGGGCGCGTCGCTGGCCGAGTACGGTCGCAAGGTGCTGCTGGTGGACTTCGACCCGCAGGGCGCGCTGTCGGTGGGCCTCGGCATCCACCCGCACCAGCTGGACCAGACGATCTACAACGTGATCATGGAGCGCGCGGTCGGCGTGCAGGACGTGATCATGGAGACCGGCGTCGAGAACATGCACCTGCTGCCGAGCAACATCGACCTGTCGGCGGCGGAGATCCAGCTCGTGTCGGAGGTGGGCCGCGAGCACACGCTGGTGCGCACGCTGCGTCCCGTCATCGAGGACTACGACTACGTGCTGGTGGACTGCCAGCCCTCGCTCGGCCTGCTCACGGTCAACGCCCTCGCGGCGGCCGACGGCGTGCTCATCCCGCTGGAGTGCGAGTTCTTCTCGCTGCGGGGGGTCGCCCTGCTCATCGACACCATCGAGAAGGTCAGGGAGCGGTTGAACCCGAAGCTGGAGATCACCGGGATCGTCGCCACCATGTACGACCCGCGCACCCTGCACTCCCGCGAGGTCATGGCGAGGGTCGTGGAGGCGTTCGGCGAGATCGTGTTCGACACGGTCATCAACCGCACCGTGCGGTTCCCGGAGACCACGGTCGCCGGCGAGCCGATCACGAAGTGGGCGCCCCGCTCCGCGGGCGCCAAGGCCTACCGCGCACTGGCGCGCGAGGTGATCGCCAGGTGACCCGTCGCGCCTCGCTGCCCGGCGCGTCCGAACTGTTCCGCCCGACCAGTCTCGTACGCCCTGTCGACCCCGAACCCGGCCTCGCCCCGGAGCCCGCTCCGCCCGCCGCCGTCCCCGACCGCCCCAGCACCGGCAGGCAGAAGCACGACACCAAGATCACGGTGTACGTCTCCGACGAGGAGCTGCTGGCCCTGGAGCACGCGCGGCTGTCGCTGCGCGGCGCGTTCGGCCTGGGCGTCGACCGCGGCCGGATCGTCCGCGAGGCCATCGCGGTGCTCCTGGCCGACTTCGAGGAGCACGGGGAGCGGTCGCAGCTCGTGCGGAGGCTGCGCAGGCGGTGACCACTCCCGACGCGACCCGGCGGGAACCGGCGGAACCGGTACCGCCGGGACCGGCCCCCGCGCGGACCGAGCCGGCGCGGACCGAGCAGGCGCAGGTCGATCCAGCGCAGCGGGCCGATCCCGCCGACCACGGGACGTCCGGTCGCTTCAAGGTCAAGCTCACGAACTTCGAGGGCCCGTTCGACCTGCTCCTCCAGCTCATCTCGGCGCACACGCTCGACGTGACCGAGGTCGCCCTGCACACCGTGACCGACGACTTCATCGCCTACATCCGGGCGATGGGCGACGCGTGGGACCTGGACGAGACGACCGAGTTCCTGGTCATCGCGGCCACCCTGCTCGACCTCAAGGCCGCCCGGCTGCTGCCGCAGGGCGACGTGGAGGACGAGGAGGACCTGGCGCTGCTCGAAGCGCGCGACCTGCTGTTCGCGCGGCTGCTCCAGTACCGGGCGTACAAGCAGGTCGCGGCCCTGTTCGGCGAGCTGGAGAAGGGCGCGCAGCGCCGCTACCCCCGGTCGGTCGCGCTGGAGCCGCGCTACGAGGGCCTGCTGCCCGAGGTCATGCTCGGCGTCACGCCCAAGCGGTTCGCCGACATCGCCGCCGCGGTGTTCCGGCCCAAGCCGCCGCGCACCGTGTCGCTGACGCACCTGCACGTCGCCAGGGTGTCCGTCCGCGACCACGTCAACGTCATGCGCGAACGGCTGATCGCGGCCGGTCAGCTCACGTTCAGCGAGCTGGTCGCCGACTGCGAGGAGACACTGGACGTCGTGGCCCGGTTCCTCGGGCTGCTGGAGCTGTACCGCGAGACCGTGCTGGCGTTCGACCAGCCCGATCCGCTCGGCGAGCTGGTCGTGCGCTGGATCGGCGACGAGGACGCGCCGGTGGTCGAGTTCGACGAGGACGAGGAGTACGGGTGAGCGAACCGGTGGTTGCCGAGCCGGACCTCCCGGAGGAGGCCGAGGCCGAGGTCGTCGAGACCGGCCCCGACCTCTCCGACGACGCGGAGCTGGAGGCCGCGCTGGAGTCGGTGCTGCTCGTCATCGACTCCCCCGCGGGCGAGAAGCTGCTCGCCGAGGTGTTCGGCCAGTCCGTGAAGCGGGTCACCCAGACCCTCAAGAGGATGTCCGCGAGGTACACCGAGTCGGGCAGCGGCATCGACCTGCGTAGAATCGGAGACGGCTGGCGGTTCTACACGCGAGACCGGTACGCGCCCTACGTGGAGAAGCTGCTGCTCGACGGGCAGCGCGCCAAGCTCACCAGGGCCGCCCTGGAGACGCTCGCCGTGATCGCCTACCGGCAGCCGGTCACCAGGGCGCGGATCGCCGCGGTCCGCGGGGTCAACGTGGACGGCGTGATCCGCACGCTCGTCGCACGGGGTCTGATCAGCGAGATCGGTACCGACAGCGACACTGGTGGCATCCTTTACCGCACGACCGAACTGTTCCTGGAGCGGTTGGGCCTGTCGTCCCTGGCGGACCTGCCCCCGATCGCTCCCCTGTTGCCCGAAGTGGATGCGATCGACGATGTCTGAAACCCGTTCCGCGCGACCCAACCCCAACGACGAGGGGATCCGGTTGCAGAAGGTGCTCGCCAAGGCGGGCATCGCCTCGCGGCGGGTCTCCGAGGAGTTGATCGAACTCGGCCGCGTCACCGTCGACGGTGAGGTCGTCACCGAGCAGGGTCGCCGCGTCGACCCGGAGACGGCCGTCGTGCACGTCGACGGCGTCCGCGTGGTCCTCAAGGACGACGTGGTCACGCTCGTGCTGAACAAGCCGCGCGGCGTGCTGTCGACCATGCACGACGACCAGCACCGCCCGTGCGTCGGCGACTACCTGCACGAGCGCCGCGAGCGGCTGTTCCACGTCGGCAGGCTCGACGCGGACACCGAGGGCCTGCTGCTGCTCACCAACGACGGCGACCTCGCCCACCGGCTCATGCACCCGTCCTACGAGGTCCCCAAGACCTACATCGCCGAGGTCCAGGGGCCGGTCGCGAAGGACGTCGGCAAGCGGCTGCGCGCGGGCGTCGAGCTGGAGGACGGCTTCGCCCGCGTCGACTCGTTCAAGCTGGTCGACTCGATGCCCGGCAAGGCCCTGGTCGAGGTGGTCCTGCACGAGGGCCGCAAGCACATCGTGCGCCGCCTGCTCGACCACGTCGGCTACCCGGTGGCGAGCCTGGTGCGCACCCACATCGGCGAGGTCCAGCTGGGCAACCAGCGGCCGGGTTCGATGCGGGTGCTCAACCGCCAGGAGGTCGGCTCCCTCTACAAGCTCGTGGGGCTGTGACGAGTTCCCACCCCCTCAATTGACCGATCGTCGAGAACTCCGGTTCTCGACGATCGGTTTTTTCACGGCCGTCAATTCCGCGAGTGGGAGTGATCACCGGGGAAGATCTTCCGATCAACGGAATTCTTCTTGACGTGGAAGGGCGTGCCCTCGGCCGCACCCTTCCGGCGACCCGCGGTTGGGCCCGCCGCAGCAGGGCGTTGCGGCAATCGGCTCAGCGTGGGCGGCTCGACACCGTCCGTGGCCGGAATTCCCGCCTCTCCGCGGCCTTCCGCGTGAACCGCGCCGCATCCAGTACGGGCGTGTGACTTTGCGAAGTTTCCTCGCCACTCATTGTGGCGCGGGGTCACCTGTCTCTAGATTGGTCCGGGTCGTCCTGATGATGATCAATCGGAGAGGCGTTCGGCGTGCGTGCCCTCACCCGAGGTGTGCTCGGCGTGGTCGGGTTCCTGCTTGTCTGGGAGCTGTTCGGCCGGTCCGGGCTCGTCTCCGCGGAATACCTGCCGCCACCCAGTGTGGTTTTCGGCGAGCTCGGCAAGTTGTTGGGTGATCAGCTGTTCCTCCGCGACGTGCTCGCGACGGTTCTGGCTCTGCTGATCACAGTCGGTGTGTCCGTTGGGATCGCGGTCCCGCTCGGCCTGGTCCTGGGAAGCGTGCCCGCGGTGCGGTACGCGACCAGGGCCGTGGTCGAGTTCCTGCGTCCCATTCCTTCCGTGGCCTTGATTCCGCTGGCCATCGTGTTCCTCGGGATCGGTCCCGAAACGAAGATCGTGCTCGCGGTGTACGCGGCGATCTGGCCGATCCTGTTCAACACGATCTACGCGCTCGACGAACTGGACCCGCTGCTGGTCGAGACCGCCAAGGTCTTCGGCACCGGACGGGTCCGGGTGCTGTTCTCGGTGGCGCTGCCCAACGCGCTGCCGTTCGTCCTCACCGGCATCCGCCTCGCTGCCACCACGAGCCTCGTGGTCCTGGTGAGCGTGGAACTGCTCGCGGGGGGCAGCGGTGGGCTCGGGCAGTTCATCATGCTGGCCCGCAGCGGCGCCGGGCGGATGGACATGGTGCTCGCGGGCACCGTGGTCGCCGGTGTGCTCGGCTACCTCCTCAACGAGGGTCTCGAACGCGCCCAGCGCCGCTGGGTCGGCTGGAGCGCGGCCACCGGAGGTCGCTCATGACCAACTTCTTCAAGCGGTGGATCGTCTTCGTCGGGCTCGTGGCGGTGTGGCAGATCGCCACCGTGCTGGCCGACGACACGTTCTTCCCACCGCCGACGGAGATCGCGGGAGCGGCGTGGACGCTCTGGCTCTCCGGTCCGCTGGAGCAGCTGTTCCTCACGGACATCGTGTTCGAACACCTGATCCCCAGTGTTGCCAGGCTCATCGGCGGCTGGGCCATCGCCGCGGTCATCGGCATCTCGCTCGGCGTGGCGCTGGGACGGTCGCGGACGGCACTGGAGTTCGCCGGTCCACTGCTGACCTTCATGCGGTCCATCCCGCCGCCCGCGCTGGTCCCGGTGTTCCTGCTGCTGTTCAACGTCGGCACCTCGATGCAGCTGGCCACCATCGTCTTCGGCGTCCTGTGGCCGATCCTGCTCAACACGATCGACGGCGCCCGCTCGGTCGACACCCTGAAGCAGGAGACGTCCGCGGTGTTCCGCGTGCCCAAGTGGCAGTGGGTGCTCGGTGTCGTGCTGCCCTCGGCGGCACCGAAGATCTTCGCGGGCCTGCGGGTGTCGCTGTCGCTGTCCCTGGTGCTCATGGTGGTGTCCGAACTCGTCGGCACCGACAACGGCATCGGGTCGCAACTCCTGGTGGCACAACGGGAGTTCGACTTCCCGAACATGTGGGCGGGCATCGTCCTGCTCGGCGTGATCGGCTACGTGCTGAACACCGTGCTGCTGGCCGTGGAACGCCGGGTGCTCGGGTGGCAGCCCAAGCAGGAGCACACCAAACCCGCACAACTCGCGACGGCAGGGGACTGACATGACCGCCATGCTCGAGGTGGCCGGACTCGGCCACACCTACCAGGCGAAGGACGGGGCGCACCGCGCCATCGACGGGCTGACGTTCACCGTCGGCGCGGGTGAGCTGGTGTGCGTGGTCGGTCCGTCCGGCTGCGGCAAGTCGACGCTGCTGAGGACCATCTGCGGTCTGGTGAAGCCGACCGACGGCGGGATCAGCCTGCACGGCAACAAGATCGACGGTGTGCCCGACGACCTGGCCGTGGTGTTCCAGGACTACAGCCGATCGCTGTTCCCGTGGCTTTCGGTGCAGCGCAACGTGGAGTTCCCGCTGCGCCGCAGCCTCGGTCGCAAGGAGCGCCGCACGCGCGCCGCCGAGGCGCTGGAACTGGTCGGGCTGGGCGGGGCGGGTGGCAAGTACCCGTGGCAGCTCTCCGGCGGCATGCAGCAGCGCGTCTCCATCGCACGGGCGCTCGCGTACCGGCCCGCGCTGCTGCTGATGGACGAGCCGTTCGCGTCGGTGGACGCGCAGACCCGGTTCGAGCTGGAAGACCTGCTGCTGAAGGTGAAGCGGGAGCAGAACACCACGGTCCTGGTGGTCACGCACGACATCGACGAGAGCGTCTACCTCGGTGACCGCGTGCTGGTGCTGTCCGGGTCGCCCGCGGCGGTCGTGGCCGACCTCAGGGTCGACCTCCCCGGTGTGCGGGACCAGATCACCACGCGCGAGTCGGACGCGTTCGTGACGCTGCGCGGGGAGGTGGCCCGGCTGCTCAACGTCGGCAGGCCCACCGCGCGGCGCAAGGTCGCCGCGGAGGCCGCCGTGGCGGCGAAGTGGGCCGAGGCGGAGCGCGCCGCGCTGCGCGAGGCCCACGCGGAGGACCGCGCGACCAACTGAGTTCCCCCGGTAGCGCCGAAAAACGGGCGCCCCTGGTAACTCCCGCTTCGGGGGTCCAGGGGCGCCTGCGGCGTTTCAGGCCGTTTTCCTTCTGCTGCCGGGTTTCCCGAGGGCTCTGGATAGATCCAGCCGTGTCTCAATTGGTGACTTTCGGATTTTTCCCCGAAATAGTCGTCACGTGGAATGTCAGCGTGCTCACTTCGCGGAGAGGGCTCCGGCCACTCTCGAAGCGTGACCGGATCGTGCCCTTGTCCACTTGGGCCCCGTCGGGTGGACTTCGCGCGCGTCCCCCGTTCGGACGCGTGCTCGCAGGCCTCGGCCCGTGCGCCGGTTACCGAACGTTGCCGAAGACCGTCCGGTCCTCCGGAATTCCAGGTCGATGTGGACACTGCGATCGGTCCTTCCCGGTGTCGCTGAACGCGTTCCGGCGGTCCGGGCGATCTCGTGCCGGATGTCCACAAAGGTCGTGAACCGGGTGCTGGGCGTCTGCCGGGCGGCCCTGCCGGGACGGTTGCGCGAGTGGTCCGAACGCCCCTCTGATCGCGTGTGCGCGGCCCGTTCCGGGGCTTGTGGTGGGAACGTCCCCGAAGGGCGCCGACCTGACCGGAAAACGCTTCCTGTCGCCTTGTCGCGGATTTCCCCGATCCGGTCCCCCGAGAGGGCTCCCCGTCGCGGTCGGGCGGCGTTCGCGCGAGTGGTCCCGACCTCGTCGGGGACCTCTACCGCGCGGTGAGGGTGGATCGCTCGTCAATGCACCCGGTCTCAACAGGCGGGTGGGACGGGAACGCGCGGGAGCCGGGCAAAGCGGGAGCGGTTCGCGCTTCGGGAATCGGTATCGATCCACCGGTGTGGAACAGGGGGCGGCGGCGGTCCGAATTCACGCCCGCGCCACGGGCGTCCGCCACCGTGGAACTCTCGTCGGGACAATGCGCGGACGACCCTCGCGCGGAGAGCGGACGAGCCCCTGATCCCCTTGTGGCACCGCGGGGATCAGGGGCTCGTTAAATCGGCAAATATCGGTTCACCGCGCACGGCGACTCCGTGTTATTCGCGAGATGGACAATCCTCCTCGTGGGCTGGAACGGTCAGTTCGCCCCGACGTACATCTGGGCGAAGGAGGCAGCCGCCTCGCGCGACTGGATCAAGTGCTGCAACCGGGCGTGGCCCAATCGGCTCAGGAACGGTTGCTCGTTGCGGTGGACCAGGTCCACCATCCACTGCGAGAACTCCTGCGCACGCCACACGCGCCGCAGGCAGACGGCCGAGTAGTCGTCCAGGCCCGCGGTGGACTTGTGGTTGTAGTAGGAGGCGATGGCGTCGGCGAAGACCTCGGCGTCGTTCAGCGCGAGGTTCATTCCCTTCCCGCCCATCGGCGTGATGATGTGGGCGGCGTCGCCCAACAGGTAGAGCCGCCCGTAGCGCATTGGCTCGACCACGTGCGAGCGCATGTCGAGCACCCGCTTCTCGATGATCTTTCCTTCGGTGAGCGTCCAGTCGCTGTCGCGCAGCGCCAGGCGCTTGTGCAATTCGGTCCAGACCTTCTCGTCCGGCCAGTTGTCGACGTTCTCCCCGACCGGTACCTGGAGGTAGAAGCGGCTGACCGTAGAACTGCGGAGCATGTGACCCGCGAATCCGTCCGCGTGCAGCGCGTAGATGACCTTCTCGGTCGACGGCGGCGCCTCGGCGAGAATGCTGAGCCACCCGATGCCGTGCTGGTGGGTGAATTCCTTGACCGCACCCGCCGGAATGCTCTTCCGGCTCACGCCGTGGAAGCCGTCGCACCCGGCGATGAAGGAGCAGTCGAGCTGTTCCCGCGTTCCGCCCGACGATGTCCAGGACACCGACGGGATCTCGTCCAGGTGGTCGTGGAGTTCGACGTCGGAGACCTCGAAGCGGATGTCGCCGCCGCCTGCCAGGTACTGCCCCAGCAGGTCGGTCACGACCTCCTGCTGCGGGTAGACGAAGTGGGTCCTGCCGTCGGACAGCTCGGAGTAGTTCAGCTCGTGCGCTTTCCCGTCGATGCGGAATTCGCACGCTGTGTGAGTGTCACTTTCCGTGAGCAATCGGTCGGCCAGACCGTGCCGTTCGAGCATCCGCGCCGAGCGGTCTTCGAGCATTCCCGCGCGAGGTCTCGTTTCGATGTACTCGCGTGTGCCCCGCTCCAGGACGACGCAGGGCACGTCCGCCCGCTGGAGCAGGTTCGCCGTCATCAAACCCGCAGGTCCGGCGCCGATGACGACCACGGGACGGGCTGTGCTCTGAATGGTCCATTCGAGATGAGCTTCTCTCACCGTGTACCCCTGCCTCTGGACGGCCTGTGCAAAGATGCTCACCGAAGGTAGTGGATACAGCCTTCGAGTGTCGGTCGACCGGGGTCCTAGTGAACCGCGAGTGTCACTTTGAGTGGTTTTCGCCGCGTCTGGTCGATCGAGAATCCCCCGCAACGAACGCCCCGCTCCAACCAGGAGAGTGCTTCAGATGACTCGAAGAGTCGGCCGCCACGCACGCATGATCGTCGGCGGTTTGTCCGTCCTCGCGCTGCTCGCCTCCGTCGCAGGTTGCGGCGCTCTGGGAGGCTCGTCGGAAACCCCCGCCGCCGAGAAGCCCGCGAACGGCAAGGTCGAGAAGAGCAAGATCACGCTCGGCGTGCTTCCGATCCTCGACGTGGCCTCGGTCCACGTGGCGATCAAGAAGGACTACTTCAAGGAAGAGGGCTTGGAGGTCGACCTGAAGGTCATCCAGGGCGGCGCCGCGGCCATCCCCGGCCTGATCAGCGGCGACCTCGACCTGACCTTCGGCAACTGGGTCTCGTTCTTCGCCGCCGAGTCCAAGGAGGCCGCCAAGGCCGTCGAGGGCATCAAGCTGGTGTCGGACGGCTACCAGGCCAAGCCCGACATGTTCCTGATCGTGACGACCGCCGACTCGCCCATCAAGTCCCCCAAGGACCTGGCGGGCAAGACCATCGCGATCAACACGTTCAAGAACATCGCCGAGCTGACCGCGAAGGCCACCCTGGAGGCCAACGACGTCGACCCCGCGAGCGTCACGTTCAAGGAGTTCGCGTTCCCGGACATGCAGGCCGCGATCGAGAACAAGACCGTTGACGCGGCGTTCATGGTCGAGCCCTTCATCACGCGCGCCCAGCGCTCCATCGGCTCCGTGACCGCCCTGGACGCCGCGAGCGGCCCGACGGACAACATCCCGATCGCCGGCTACGCGACCAGCGGGAAGTTCGCCAAGGAGAACCCCAACACCGTCGCGGCGTTCCAGCGCGCCATGGCCAAGGGGCAGAAGGACGCCGCCGACCGCCCCACGGTCGAGCCGCTGCTCCAGGAGTACGCGAAGGTGGACAAGGAAACCGCGAGCCTCGTCCACTTCGGTGAGTTCCCCACCACTTTGGACGCCACGCGCCTGCAAAGGGTCGCGACGCTGATGAAGACCTACGGTCTGCTGGAGAAGGAGATGGACGTCAAGCCGATGCTCATCGCCCCCAGTAGCTGACGAATCAGGCGATTGCGGGGAGCCTCTTCGGCTCCCCGCAGTTGTTTCACACCCGTCTCATCGGTGAAAATGTCGTGAACCGCCGCTGTTAGTGTCTGTTTAGTGGCCTTCTCACAGCGATCAGTCATACTGGTTGATTTGTGAACTACCTGCGAAGTCCGCCAAATGGCGGTATCACTTCGGCCGCTTTTACTCGAAGATCCACCAGGTTTGTAGATAAGTTTCCTTTCATCGGCTTGGAAGCTGGGGAGTGTGCTGACGGTGCGCGGTCACGGTGACCCCGCGTCCGGATCCGATCCGGAGCGAGCCCGACAAGAGTCGGATGCCGAGAGCGGTAGACCCGCCAACTCGGTTCCGACCGCGAATTCCGCGTCATCCCGTCCCGCTGCCGGCGGCCGGGATGCTCGCGCAGACACGGAGGCCCTGGTCGTGCCAGGGGGCATCCGACGCTGGCGCCTCACCAACTGGCGCCTGCGCAGCAAGCTGGCCGTGGTTCTGCTGGTCCCCGCGCTGAGCACGCTCGCGCTCGCCGGACTGCGGCTGAACAGCCAGCTCGACGACGTGGCGCAGTTCGGCAAGGTGCAGCGCGAACTCGCGCTCAGCGCCCAGGCGGCGTCGGTGTCCGACGCGCTCCAGCTCGAACGAGACGCCGCCGTCCACTACGTGGCGGGCAACCGGCAGGAGAACAGCGCGGAGCAGGTGACCCGCGCGGCCAAGGTCGACGTCGAGGTCGGCAAGTACCGCGACGTGGCCGTCTCCACCGAGGGCGTCGACCCCGCGGTGGCCGACGCGTTCCAGAAGTCCTTGCAGTCGCTGGACAACCTGAGCTCCCTGCGCAACACGATGCTGAGCACGCGCTACCCGGACGCCTCCGTCCTCAGCGCGTACAGCCAGATCCTCACCGCCGTGAACCAGGTCCACCGGATCGCGGCGGGCGGCGTGAGCAACTCGCGGCTGACCCCGCTGTCGTCGGCGAACCTCGCGCTCTACGGCGCGCGGGAACAGATGTCGCAGCAGAACGCGATCCTGGTGGCCACGGCCAAGCGCGGCGAGTTCGCGCCCGGACAGGTCAACGCCCTGCGCGCCGCGCAGTCCAGGTTGGACGCCGCGCTCGTCGACTTCACCGGTTCCGCCTCGCAGGAGAACCGGCAGCGCTTCCAGGACGTCGTGTCCGGCGGCGCCGTCGACGGCCGCAACCGGCTCGTCCAACTGGCCCTCGTGCAGCAGGAGATCAGCCAGGAGGAGGACGACGACCAGCGGGTCACCATCTCCGACGCGGAGGTCCTCCGGCTCGGCGAGGACACCGCGGGCCTGATCACCACGGTGTCGCGCGACATCGAGAGCCAGATCCGCGTCACCTCCGACGAGCTGATCGCCGAGGGTCGTGCGGGCGCCTGGCGCGACGCCGCCCTCGTGCTCGTCGCCCTGCTCGTCGCCTTCGGCCTCATGGCGATCGTCGCCCGCTCCATGGTCATCCCGCTGAGGGTCCTGCGCCGCACGGCCCTCGACGTGGCGCGCAACCGCCTGCCGGAGGCCATCCAGCGGATCCGCCAGCACCGCGACCCGGAGCTGGCCGCCGAGGAAGCCCTGTTCCGCGTGCCGATCAACACGACGGAGGAGGTCGGCCAGGTGGCCCGCGCGTTCGACGCGGTGCAGCGCGAAGCGGTCCGCCTCGCCGTCGAGCAGGTGGCCCTCCGCGCGAACGTCAACGACATGTTCATCAACCTGTCGCGGCGCAGCCAGGCGCTCGTCGAGCGCCAGATCGGCGTGATCGACCGGTTGGAGCAGGACGAGCAGGACCCGGACCAGCTCGCGAGCCTCTTCGAGCTGGACCACCTCGCGACGCAGATGCGCCGCAACAGCGAGAACCTCCTGGTGCTCTCCGGCACGACGGTCAACCGCCGCGTCACCCGGCCCGTCCCGGTGTCCGAGGTCCTCGGCGCCGCGGTGTCCGAGGTGGAGAAGTACGCCCGGATCCAGATCGCGCCGGGCCCGGAGATCAAGGTGCAGGGCCGGGTCGTCAACGACCTCGCGCACCTCATCGCCGAGCTGCTGGACAACGCGACCGCGTTCTCCAAGCCCACCACCAAGGTCACGGTGCGGGCGACGGAGACCCGGCGCGGCGAGATCGCGATCCGCATCCACGACCGCGGTGTCGGTATGCAGGAGGACGACATCGTGGAGGCCAACCACAAGCTCAACGAGCCCCCGGAGGTCGACGTCTCCGTCGCCCGCGAGATGGGCCTGTACGTGGTCGGCCAGCTCGCCAAGCGCCACGAGATCCGCGTGACGCTGAGCAACAACGACGACATAGAGGGTGGCGTCACCGCGCAGGTCGTCCTGCCTGCCTCGTTGCTGCACAAGGGTGTCTCGCAGCTCCCGCCCGCGCCGCCCGCGCGGTCGACCGCGTCGAGCTTCGAGGACCACCTGTCCGGCCAGGTCGAGCAGACCGGTGTCGGCGT
Source organism: Umezawaea sp. (assembly GCF_057122925.1). NCBI lineage: Bacteria > Bacillati > Actinomycetota > Actinomycetes > Pseudonocardiales > Pseudonocardiaceae > Umezawaea > Umezawaea sp. Next base: position 34,652 of record NZ_DBNGPQ010000103.1, read on the forward strand.
CATCGCCGGTGTTCCCAAGTGGACTCCCGGTCAGGTCGACTCGGGCCAGTTCCCGCAGGTGATGTCGGCGCCCGACGAGGACCCGCACGCGGAGCACCTGGTCGAGCGCACGTCCACCGAGGATCTGTTCACCGCCACCGTCCAGGGCATGAAACCCGTGCAGCCGGACGGTGTCGACCCGATCGACTACTCCTACCCGCCCGCGGCCGAGCGGACCGTGCTGCCGCGCAAGCCCGCGCCGAAGCCGAAGGTCGAGCCGGTCACCGAGCGGCTGCCGATCTACGAGGACGTGCTGTCGCGCTGGTTCCAGGGCGGCGAGACCTCCGAGGCGCCCGGCAGCGGCAACGGGCACACCAACGGCAACGGCAACGGCCACACCAAGGGCGCCGAGGCCACCGAGATGCTCGCGCCCGCCGCGGCGGCCGAGCCGCCCGCCCAGCGGACGTCCTCGCCGCAGCTGCCCAAGCGCGAGCTCTCCGACACCACCCCGCCCGTCCCGGCGCGCAAGAAGTCGCCGAAGGCGGACTGGGGCGTGGCGGACGAGGGCTGGCAGACGGCCAACAAGGTCCTGAAGACCGCGGTGGACGACAAGACGACCGCTGGGCTGCCCAAGCGGGTCCCCAACGCCCGTCTCATCCCCGGCTCGCCCGCGAAGCAGGCCTCCGCGCCCGCCAAGCAGGCCCAGAGCGGCCAGGGTGGCGGGCAGACCGCCTCGGTCGCGACCGCGGTCGCCCCGACGCGGCGGCGGTCCGCCGAGCGGCTGCGCCAGCAGTTCGCGACCTACCAGCGGGGCGTGCAGTTGGGACGCGAATCCCTCGACGACATCGAGTCGTGGGACAGTCCCTTGTTCGGTAGCACCTCAGGGGACACGAGCGCACAGAAGGAGCAGCGGTGACCACCACGTCCGAAGAACTGGACAACTTCAGCTGGCTGGTCGAGGACTTCGTCAGCAGGGTAGCCGGGGTCGCGCACGCCATCGTGGTGTCCGCGGACGGACTCCTCCTGGCGGGCTCCGAGCGTCTCCCGATCGACCGCGCCGAACAGCTCGCCGCCGTGGCGTCGGGCCTCGTGAGCCTCAACCTCGGAGCGGCGCGCTGCTTCGAGGCGGGTGAGGTGAAGCAGACCGTGGTCGAGATGGAACGGGGCTACCTGTTCCTGATGTCGATCAGCGACGGGTCCTGCCTCGCGGTGCTGGCCGCCCCCAACTGCGACATCGGGCTCATCGGCTACGCCATGACCCGGCTCGTGGAGCGGGTCGGCATCCAGCTCACGCCGGAGATCCGCTCGCAACTGCACGTGTCGATGCGCGGCTGACCAACTACTCAAGGGAAAGCAGACCAGCGATGAGCTCTGGTGCTCTCGGACGACCGGGGTCGCCCGCCAAGCCCACCATGTCGACGAAGATCGTCGTGGCTGGTGGATTCGGCGTGGGCAAGACGACCTTCGTCGGGTCGGTGTCCGAGATCGTGCCGCTGACGACGGAGGCGGTGATGACCGAGGCCAGCGTCGGCATCGACGACCTGTCGGCGACGCCGAACAAGGTCACCACCACCGTGGCGATGGACTTCGGCCGCGTGTCCCTGGACAGCGACCTGATCCTGTACCTGTTCGGCACGCCGGGTCAGCACCGGTTCTGGTTCATGTGGGACGACCTGGTGCGCGGCGCGATCGGCGCCGTCGTGCTGGTCGACACCCGCAGGCTCGACGACGCGTTCGCCTCGATCGACTTCTTCGAGGACCGCGAGCTGCCGTACGTGGTGGGGGTGAACTGCTTCGACGGCCTCATGCACCACCGGGTGGAGGACATCCGCGAGGCGCTCACCATCGAGCCGTCCGTGCCCATCGTCCCCTGCGACGCGCGCAACCGCCAATCGACCAAGCAGACGCTCATCACCTTGGTGGAGCACGCGTTGCGCCAACCCACCTACGCGTGAATTCGCTACTTGTTCAGGTGGTGTGAACCACCGTTGTCCGCTGTTCCGAGAAGGCTGGCCGATGAGGTCGGCCTTCTCGGGTGAACGGAGAACAACGGTGGAACGTCGGAACTTCCTGAGGGTCGCGGTCGTCGGAACGGCGGCCGCGGCCTTCGGCGGCGCCTCGTGGGCGGAAGCCTTCGCCGCGGGCGCCCAGCCGGGGCCGAGCCCCTACGGCCTCCCGCAGGCCGTGAACGCCGGCGGGTTGATGCTCCCCGCGGGGTTCACCAGCCGGGTCGTGGCCCGCAGCGGCCAGCGGGTCGCGGGCACGTCCTACACCTGGCACCCCGCCCCGGACGGCGGCGCGTGCTTCCCCGACGGCAGCGGGTGGATCTACGTCTCCAACAGCGAGGTGCCCACGACCGGTGGTGTCGGGGCGATCCGCTTCTCCTCCACGGGCGCCATCACCGACGCCTACCGCACCCTCTCCGGCACGAACGTGAACTGCGCGGGCGGCGCCACCCCGTGGGGGACCTGGCTCTCCTGCGAGGAGGTGGACCGGGGGCGCGTCTTCGAGACCGACCCGCGGGGCGTGACCGCCGCGGTCGCCCGGCCCGCGATGGGGCGGTTCAAGCACGAGGCCTGCGCGGCCGACGCCGACCACGGCTACGTCTACCTGACGGAGGACGTGAGCGACGGGTGCTTCTACCGGTTCAAGCCCACGGCCTGGGGTGACCTGTCCGCCGGGACGCTGGAGGTCATGGTGGGGCCCACCTCGCAGACCTCGGGGCCGGTGACGTGGAAGGCCGTCCCCGACCCCGACGGCAGCCCCACCGCGACCCGCTCGCAGGTGTCCGGCGCGAAGCGGTTCAACGGCGGCGAGGGGTGCTACTACGCCGGTGGCACGTGCTGGTTCACCACCAAGGGCGACAACCGCGTCTGGGCCTACGACGCGGACGCGAGCACGATCGGCCTCACCTACGACGACTCCCTGGTCGCCTCCGGCACCGCGCCGCTGACGGGCGTCGACAACGTCACCCGCTCGACCTCCGGCGACCTCTTCGTCGCCGAGGACGGCGGCGACCTGGAGATCTGCCTCATCACGCCGGACGGTGTCGTGGCACCGTTCCTGCGGGTGCCGAACCAGTCCTCCTCGGAGATCACCGGACCCGCCTTCACCCCCGCGGGCGACCGGCTCTACTTCTCCTCGCAGCGCGGCACGAGCGGCAGCAGCGGCGGTGGGATCACCTACGAGGTCAGCGGTCCGTTCCGCCGCTGAATCACATTAACCGTTCTTGCGGTCTGCTCCGCGACGTCGTTACGGTCGAATTCCCTGCATGATCCACCCTGCAACGAGGAGAATCACCGTGCTGCGCAAACTCACGGGTGCGCTGGTGGTCGCCGTCGGGCTCATCAGCCTGCACGCCCCGACCGCCTCCGCGACGCCGGACGTCGAGGTAGCCGCTGTCCGAACCCTGACCTACAACGCCAGCGGTGCCGCGGAGTTCAAGGCCGCCGTCGACCAGGGCGCCCAGATCTGGAACTCCAGCGTGGTCAACGTCCGGCTCGTGTCGACCACGTCCAGCTCCGCCAACATCCGCATCATCGCCGACGACGGCTGGCCGCGCGCGCAGACGACCAGCCTCGGCAACGGCCGCGTCTGGATGGGCCGCCAGGCCACCGACCAGGGCTACAACGCCATCCGCATCGCCTCGCACGAACTGGGCCACATCCTGGGCCAGCCGGACCGCAAGCCCGGCCCGTGCACCAGCCTGATGTCGGGCAGCAGCGCGGGTGTGTCCTGCACGAACCCGTACCCGAACGCGCGGGAGAAGTCGGAGGTCGAGGCGGCCTTCAGCACCGCCAGGATCGGCGCGACCGCCGACTGGGCTCGCGAGTTCGTGGACTAACCGGTCCCACCGCCCCGGCGTCCCGTTCCTCCTGCGGAGCGGGGCGCCGGGGCTTTTCCGGGCCCTGGCAGGCGTCTCGCGGTCGCGGTATTCCGCGGGAGCGGTCCACGCGGCCACCCGGCCGGCCGTCCGCCGAACAGGTGGAGCACGCTCCCGGCTAGTACTCCTCGATCTCCGGCTGCGGTGGCAGCAGGAGGTCGACGCCGACCGAGCGGAGCCACTCGTCCTGCTCGCCGGTCGTCTCGTCGGCGATCACCAGCGCGCCCGTCGCGCGCAGCAGCGGGACCAGGGCCGTCGCGGCGGCCCTGGCCAGCGCGCCCTCCGGCACCGGGCCGAGCGCCACGGCGTGCGGTCTCGACGACTCCACTGTGGACAGTTCGGCCAGTGCGCCGGAAAGGTCGTGCAGCAACACCTTCACGCCGAGGTCGGCCAGCACCGCGAGGTTGTCCTGACCCTCCTCGCCGTGGAGCCCGCGCAGCGACAGGCTGAGCCACAACCGGTCAGGGGCCAGACCGGAGCCGGTCAGCGCGCGGCCGACGGTGGCGGTCAGGTCGGGGTCGCGGGAGTGGTCGGGCGACAGGCGGACGAGGACCGGGAGGTGCTCGCCCGGCTCGGCCGCCCTGGCGCACGCCTGCGTCAGGAGCGCGTCGCCCAGCGGGATGGTGTGGCCCAGTTCATCGCCCTGGAGCAGGACTTCCCTGTGCGTGACGACGGTGTCGTCCGGCTGCTCCCAGCGGAGCCGCGCGGTCAGCACCACGTCGTCGACGGCGTGGAACTCGGTGTAGACCTCGCCCGCCGCGAGCGCGCCGGGCAGCGTGGCGACCAGTTCCAGGCGCGGCCGGTCCAGCGCGTCCAGGTCGTGGTCGTAGTACGCCCACTGGCGCTTGCCCTTGGCCTCCGCGCGCCGCAGGGTGCTGTGCGCCTGGCGCACCAGGGTCATGGCGTCCGCGCCGCGCGCCGAGGTGCGGACGAAGCCCATGCCCGCGGACACCGCGGTGGTCCGCGTCGAGTCCACTTCGACCGGTTCGGTGAGAGCGGCGTCGATCCGGGCGGCCAGCTCGGAGATGCTCGGTGTGGTGGGGGAGTCCTCGATCAGCACGACGAACTCGTCGCCGCCCGCCCTGGCCACCATCGCGGCCTCGTCCGCCACGGCGGCGCTCAGCCTGCGGGCGACCGCGGTGAGGACCCGGTCCCCGGCCCGGTAGCCGAGGCCGTCGTTGAGCAGCGCCGTGCTGTCCACGTCGAGGTAGCACAGGGTCACGGTGTTCGGGGTGCGGAGCTTGCCGAGCACCTTCTCCAGGTGCGGCAGGAAGCTCTGCCAGTTCGGCAGACCGGTCAGCACGTCGTGCAGCGCCTGGAACCGCAGGTACTCCCGGAGCTGTCGCTGATCGGTCACGTCCTCCAGCACGGCCACGAAGTACTTCGGCCGCTCGTCGCTGTCGCGCACCACCGACAGCACCACGTTCGCCCAGATCTCGTCGCCCGCCGGACCGGTGAACCGGCGTTCGGACCTGGTGGTGTCGTCCAGCGCCGCCAGCATCGCGTGGCTCGACGTCCGCAGCGCGTCGAGGTCCTCGGGGGCGAACACCTCGTCGGGGGCGTCGACCTCGTGACCCAGTATCCGCGCCAGCGCCGGGTTCGCCTCGACCAGCGCGCCCGCGAGGTCCAGGATCGCGATGCCGACGGCGGAGCTGGAGAACACCTGCCGGAACCGCGCCTCGCTGTCGTGCAGGCTCTGCTGGGTCTCGCCGAGGGTGAGCAGCAGCGCGTTGCGGACCCGTTCCTGCTCCTCGAAGATCTGCTCCCGCACGGCGTTCGCGTACCCCGCGGCCAGCGCGCCCAGGACGAACACCACGCGGTCCTCCAGGTCGGGCACGTCCACCAGGTCCGGGTGCGTGCGCAGGGCGGGCCCCAGGACGTCCACCGTGGTCTGGAGGCTGTGCGGCCCGGTGTAGCGGGACTCCACCAGCCAGGCGCCGATGGCGTGCGCGGGTTCGGCGGTGAAGTCCTCGGCCCCGAGCAGGGCGACGAGCGCGGTCACGTGGCCGTCCACGTGCCGCCGGATCCTCCGGCGCGACGTGGGCGAGTACGCCGTGCGCGCGAGCGCCCTGGACCACCGCTCACCCGTGGGCGGGTGAGCGGGGCCGACCTCGGGCGGGGGCGGACCGTCCGAGGGCTGCGCAGCACCTGGGATCGTGCTCATCGTCGTTTCTCGGTGGGCGTCGTCCGGACTGGCGGGGAGGAGCGGCCGGGTGTCAGGGCTTCCGGCCGACCACCGCGTAGAGGTTGGCGCGACCGGGGTCGTCGCCCACCTCGTCCGGTGATTCGGGACGCCACTCGGGCGTCATCACCAGACCGGGTTCGATCACGTCGAAGCCGTCCATCATCCGCAGCACCTGTTCGGCGGTGCGCGGCGTGATCGGCTCGGCGGTGTTCCGGAAGACACCGGCGCCCGCGGCCATCGCCTCGGGCATCCGGTCCGGGGTGAAGTGCGACAGCGCCAGGTAGCTCCCGGAGCACAGCGCGTCGCGGTAGCGGGCCAGCACGCCCCACGGGTCGTCCTCGTCGGGGATGAACTGGAGCACGCCGACCGCGAGCAGCCCGATCGGCTGGTCGAGGTCCAGCGTCCGCCGCGTCTCCGGCGCGGACAGGACCGCGGCGGGGTCGCGCAGGTCGGCGAGGACGGCGGTGGCGTTCGGGTCGTCGGCGAGCAGCAGTTCGGCGTGCGTGATCGCGACCGGCTCGAAGTCCACGTAGACGACGCGGCACGTCGGGTCGGCCTCCTGGGCGACCTCGTGCACGTTGCCGACGGTCGGGATGCCCGAGCCGAGGTCGAGGAACTGGCGGATGCCGAGGTCCACGAGTTCGAGGACCGCGCGGCGCAGGTAGGCGCGGTTGAGGCGGGCCATGTCCCGCACCGGGAGGACCCTGATGAGCTGCTCGGCCGTGTCGCGGTCGGCGGCGAAGTTGTGGCCGCCGCCGAGGAGGTAGTCGTAGATCCGCGCCGAACTGGGCAGATCGACGTTGACCCCTTCGGGCACCCAGCTCACCCGGTCGACCATCCCGCACCGCCCACCCTCACCCGGATATCGCGAACGGGAATCACCTTACTGACCAATTCCATCGCCCGAACGGATGACAGGGCGGTTCACCCTTCTGCGCGGCAGAACACCGGCTGACGCGGTCGAGGAGCACGGCAGCCCCGTCGTGGACCGCGGGGGGAACACGACGGGGCTAGACGCAGATCCAGTCGGTCTGCGCGGTGGTGCCGTCGACGGTGCAGCGCAGGCGGATCGGGCCGGGCGGGGGCGGGCCCAGCAGGAACGAGCCGAACTCGTCGGCCGTGGTCTCCTCGGCGGGACCGCCGGGGGTGAGCAGCGCGACCACGGCCCGGCTCGGCGGCATGAGCTGGCCCGCGATCCCGGCCTCCGTCACCTCCACCTGCAACGAGAAGCCGTCCGCGTCGAACACGAGCTGCCTGGCGGTCAGCACGGCCCGCGCCCGGCCCGCCAGCTCCGTGTCGAGGATCGAGTCGTAGCTGGTGAGCAGCAGCAGCTCCTCGTCGATCGTCCGCCACGCGAACGCGGCCCGGCCGGCCTCCAGGTACGAGGCGGGCACGGAGGCCGCTTCGGTCAGCGCGGCGTGGAGGTCCCCCAGCAGGCGTTCATCGCTGTCCCAGTGCTGCACCGAGCACACCTCCCTCCGGGGTGGCGCCCGTGAACGCGAGGATCGCGGGCGTCTTGCGCAACTTGTTCAGGCAGCGGATCCGCGTGGGCCCGATGCTGCCGATCGGCATGTCGAGCTGGGCGCTGACGTCGGCGTAGCTCGGTGGCGGGTCGGCCATCAGCTTCGCCAGCAGCTCCCGGCACTGCTCGGACAGCATCCGGAACCCGTCCCGCAGCGCCTGCCGCCGTTCGGCCGCCAGCAGCTCGGCCTCGACGTCGCCCTGGTCCACGGCCACCGACTGCTCGTCGGTCGCCTGGGGGTCGAACGGCTGGGTCCGCTGCTGGAGCTTCAGCATGCGCAGGCACTCGTTGCGGGTCGTGGTCGCGATCCAGCCGGGCAGCGCGTCCGGCTCGCGGAGCCTGCCGATCTGCTCCACGAGCCGGAGCCAGAGCGTCTGGTTCACGTCCGCCGCGTCCGCCGGGCGCAACCGGTGCTGGTAGATCACCGACAGCACCAGCGGCGTGTAGCGGTCGACGATCTCGTTCCAGGCACGCTGGTCGCCCGCGCTCGCCGCCTCGACGAGCGCGGCGATCGGGGATGCAGGGGTCACGTCCCCTCCTCTTGTTCAGCAGGGACTGACGTGCCTGTCTGATGGCCGGCTCCGCAGCCGGGGACCTTCGAAATGCTGCCACAGGGTGCGGAGCGCCCAAGCGCTCGTCAGATACACGTCGGTGTCGTCTTTCGACCGATCAGGGGACCTGGACGCCGTAGCCGGGGTGGAATTCCGGGCCCGCCAGCAGCAGGTCGCGGGCCTGCGGCGCGCTGATCCCGTTCGCGGTCATCAGCGCGGCGATCGTCCCGGACACGTGCGGGGTCGCGAAGGAGGTCCCCGCCCAGTAGGCGTACCGGTCGAACACCTCGGGCGTCGGCTCGCCGGGCAGCTGCCACTCGCCCTTGAGGTAGGTGCTGCTGCGGTTGCCGACCGCGCACAGGTCCACCCAGTGGCCGTGGTTGCTGTAGCACGCCGGGACGATCGAGCCGTCGCCGTTCTGGGCCAGCGCGGCCACGCCGACGACGTTGGCCAGCGCACCGGGCCAGCTCGGCCGCTCGGTGCCCTGGTTGCCCGCGGACGCGACGACCACGACGTCCTTGGGCAGCAGGTTGACCGCGCGCCGGACGGGCTCGGACGCCACGTTGTCCAGGGTGAAGCAGCCCAGCGACATGGTGACGATCTGCACGCCCTGGCCGAGCCCGGTGATGGCGGTGGCGAGCGACTCCTCGTCGCCGAGGCCGTTCGGGTCGAGCGCGACCTCCGGGTCGAAGCGGACCCCCGGAGCGGCCTGCCGCGCGACGCCCGCGACGAACGTGCCGTGCCCGCCCTGGAGCGCGAAGAAGTCGCCGTGGTCGTAGGCCGTGTCGACGTCGTCGGCCTGCGGGGTGTACCAGCCCGCGAGCCAGTCGGGGTGGTCCGTCGCGGCGGTGGCGGAGATGCCGGTGTCGATCACCCCGATCGTCACGCCCTTGCCGCGGTCCGGCTTGCCCGGCTTGGGCAGCGGGTCGGTCGGCCGGGGGCGGTCGCCGGGGCAGCCGTGCATGTTGCCGCCGTGCCCGACGGTGAGGTGGTGCGGCTGGACCAGCGGGATGCGCTCGCCGGGCCAGGTCTTCGGGTCCCGCAGCAGTCGCACGATCCGCGGAATGTCGTCGCGATTGTTGGGGAGAATCACCCGTTCCAAACCGAGGAAGCCCTTGCCCAATTCGAATCGGAACCCGTTTTCGCGGAGTTTGGCGATTACCCGCTGGAGGTCCTCGGTGGTGACCAGCAGTTGGCCCGGACGGAACAGGAACTCCCGACCCGGCTCGGCGTGCAGCCGAATGCGTTCATCCTTGGCGATGAGCTGGTCAAGTGCTTTCAGGTAAAGCTCGGCGCGGTCCGACGATTTTGACACCAAAGCCTCACAACAACGTCGCGGAGGTGGACATGCGGCAACCGAACAGCGTGATCAAGCTACCACAACGACGTTCCCAATCATGGGACCGATAAAGTACGCGGGTGGCCGATGTTTCCGCCGCTGATGCGCTGGACGCGCGACAACGTGATCCGCACGCGGCAATCGAGATGGGCCGTTCGGCGCTGCGTCGCGCACGAACGGAGGGGGACGCCGAGGAGGCGTCGCTGGCCGAACGCGCCATCGGGCTGTCGTTCCGGGAACTGCACGACTTCGACGCCGCCGAACGCCACCTGAGGCGATCGATCCGGATCGCGAAAAATGCGGATTCGGCGCGGTTGACCGCACTGGCGCGGATGAGCCTGGCGTTCGTGCTGTCCAACACCGGCCGCCACGCCCAGGCGCTGCGCGCGATCACCGCGGCGCTGCCGGACCTGCACGGGCAGGACGCGGGCAGCGGCCGGACGACCCGCGGGATCGTGCTGCACTACCTGTGCCGCTACGACGAGGCGCTGCGCGAGTACAACGCGGCCGTGGAGGTCGTGCGGCGGTTCGACGACCGGCTCACCGAGGCGCGCGTGCTGAACAACCGCGGCCTGCTGCGGGCGTACACCGGTGGTCTGCGGGCGGCGGACGAGGACTTCGACCGGTCCGCGCTGCTCTACCGGGAGCTGGGGCAGGACCTGGCGGTCGCGGACGTGCGGTGGAACGCGGGCATCTCCGCGGTCCGGGCGGGCGACATCCCGCGCGCGCTGACGATGTTCGCCGAGGCGGAGCTGGAGTACCGGCGGCTGGAGGTGCCCCGGCCGCTGCTGCTGATCAACCGGCTGGAGCTGCTGGTGTCGGTGCCGCTGGTGGAGGAGGCGCGGGCCGCCGCCGACCGGGCGCTGGCCGAGATGAGCGGCCGCAACCTGGTGCTGGGCCGGTCGGAGGCGCTGTTCTACCGGGCCCGCATCGCCCTGCTGGAGGGCGACCTCGACCAGGCCGTCGAGTTCGCGGCACAGGCGCGCAAGGGGTTCCGGCGGGAGAAGCGCGAGGTCTGGGAGGCGGGCGCGCGGCACGCGGAGCTGCACGCGGCGTACCTGAGCGGCAGGAGGTCGCGGCGGCTGGGCACGGCGATGGCGACCGTGGCCGACCGGCTGGAGGGGCTCGGCTGGCGGACACCGGGCCTGGAGGCGCGGGTCGACGCGGCGCTGATCGCCCGCGACCTGGGCGACACCGCGCTGGCGCGCGAGCACCTGGAGGTCGCGGGCGCGGCCCGGCGTGGCGGCACGGCGGCCAACCGCGCGCAGGGCTGGTACGCCGAGGCGCTGCGCCGGGAGCTGGACGGCAACACCCGCGGCGCGCAGACGGCGCTGCGGCGGGGACTGGCGCTGCTCGACGAGTACCGGGTGTCCCTCGGCGCGGCGGAGCTGCGGGCGCTGTCCGGGGCGCAGGGCAAGGAGCTGGCGCTGGCGGGGCTGCGGGGAGCGGTCTCGACCGGGCACGCGGCGAAGGTGCTGAGCTGGGCGGAGAGCTGGCGGGCGGGCGCGCTGCGGATGACGCCCGCGCGGCCCCCCGAGGACTCGGCGGTGGCCGACGCGCTGGCCGAGCTGCGGGCCGTGACCGCCGACCTGGAGGGCGCGCTGCTGGCGGGCAGGGCGTCGGGGGCGCTGCGGCAGCGGCAGGTGCGGATGGAGCAGCGGGTCCGCGACCTGAGCCGCCAGGTCAGCGGCGGAGGGGCGATCCACCGGCCACCCGCCGTGCGGGACCTGGCGTGGGCGCTGGGCGACGCGGCGCTGGTGGAGTACGTGCACCTCGACGACGAGCTGCTCGCGGTCGTCGTGGCGGGCGGTCGGGCGTCGCTGCACCGCATCGGCGACGTCGAGGGCGCGGTGCGGGAGATCCGGCTGCTGCGCTTCGCGCTGCACCGCATGGTGACGCTGCCGACGTCGGTCGACCGGTCGCACCTGCGGTCGACCTCCGCGCACGCCGCCCGGCGGCTCGCGGACCGGCTGCTCGCGCCGCTGCGCGGCCGGGTCGACGGCCGGGCGCTGGTGATCGCGCCGACCGGTGTGCTCAACGGCCTGCCGTGGTCCGTGCTGCCGGGCAACGAGGGCCGCTCGGTGACCGTGGCCCCGTCGGCGACGGTGTGGCTGCGGGCGGCCACGCAGTCGCGCGTGCCGCGCCCGTCCGACCGGTCCGTGCTGGCCGCCGGGCCGCGCCTGCCCGCCGCGCCGACCGAGATCGGCGCCGTCGCCGAGCACGTGCCGGGCGCGCGGGTGCTGGTGGACGGGAGGGCGACCGTGGACGAGGTCGCCGCCGCGATGGACGGCGCGCCCCTGGCGCACGTGGCCGCGCACGGCTCGTTCCGCGCGGACAACCCGCTGTTCTCCGCGCTGGAGCTGGCCGACGGACCGCTGACCGTCTACGACCTGGAACGGCTGCGCACCCCGCCCGCGCGGGTGGTGCTGTCGGCGTGCGACTCGGGGATGTCCGCGGTGCGACCGGGGGACGAGCTGATGGGGTTCACCGCCGCGCTCCTCGGTCTGGGCACGGCGACGCTGATCGCGCCGGTCATGCCCGTGCCGACCGAGATGACCACGCCGCTCATGGTCGACCTGCACCGCAGGCTCGGCGAGGGCGTGTCGCCGGCCGTGGCCCTCGCCCAGGCCCAGCGGGAGCACTCGGACGGCGGCGACACGGCGTACTCGGCGAGCGTCGGCTTCGTCTGCTTCGGCGCCGGGTGAGCGCTAGCGTGGGCCGATGGACGCACAGGAGATGCTCGCGGTAGCCGTCGAGGAGGCCAGGGCGGGGCTCGCGGAGGGCGGGATCCCGATCGGCGCGGCGCTGTTCGACGCGCACGGGACGCTGCTCGGCCGCGGTCACAACCGGAGGGTGCAGGACGGCGACGCGTCCACGCACGGCGAGACGGCCGCGTTCCGCAACGCGGGGCGGCGGGCGAGCTACCGCGACACGATCATGGTCACGACGCTGTCGCCGTGCTGGTACTGCAGCGGGCTGGTGCGCCAGTTCGGCATCCCGCGCGTCGTGATCGGCGAGGCGACCACGTTCTCCGGCGGCCACGACTGGCTCGCCGAGCACGGCGTCGACATCGCTGTCCTGGACGACCCGGAGTGCGTGGCGCTGATGACGGACTTCATCGAGAAGCGGCCCGAGCTGTGGTTCGAGGACATCGGCGAGGACGGCGGGACGGGCTGAAACACCCCGTAACACGCCGCGTCGCGGCACGACACGTTCCGGACACGTGCCCTGGTGAAGATCACCCGGCATGTGGAGATGGCACGGTGGGGAACTGCTGCTGGACGAGGGCGTGGTGGCGGTCGAGGTGCCCGCCGGGTGGGCGGGGGAGGTGAGTCACCAGCTCACGTTCGCGGGGCCTCTCGGGCCGATCCTGGCGGCGGCGCGGTCCCGCTGGCTGTTCCTCGCGGACCCCGAGCCGGAGCCGCGGCAGCGCTACGTCCTGCCGCCCGCGGTGCGCTGCTGGGACGGGCCGCGGCGGATCGAGACCGGCGCGGCGCGCTGGGTGGTCGAGCCGGGGCGCAGCGCACTGCCCACGGTGGGGGCGGTGCGCTGCGCCATCCGGACGGTCAGGCGCTCGCTGGTCTAGCGCGAGTGCTTCGCAGCGGCCTCTTCGACGCTGCTGACCAGCGTGAACACGGAATCGAGGCCGGTGGCCTCGATCGGCCGCAGTGCGGCGCGGCTGGACGCGACGACGATGAACGCGATGCCGAGCTCGGACGCCCGCTGCTGGCCGACGACCAGCGCCTCCAGTCCGGCCGAGCCGAGGAAGCGCACACCACCGAGGTCGACGACCACGGTCCTGTTGCCCTCGGTCAACTGGTCCTGCAGCGGCAGGGCGAGCTCCTGGGCACTCGTCGTGTCCAGCTCGCCGGACACGTGCAGCACCACCATTCCGGGCTCCGCGCTGTTCAGCCGCACAGAAGCCAGGACGGCGGGCTGAGGCGCGGTCGCTCCCGTCGCTGTGGGGTCGGGCACACCGGTCTCCTCTCAGTTCGGGCTGCCGGTTCCGGCAGTCCACCTACGGTAGACCCGCTGGAGGCGGGTGGTCATCCCTAGTCCAGGGTCCACGAGACCAACTGGTCCACCAGCGTTCGCGGGTCGCTGTCGCGCCGGAGCGCCGCGCGCTGCCTCGTGGCCGCGGAACCGTTGGCGCGCAACCACGCCAGGTGCTCTTCCACAGTGGACAGCTGACCCGTCCGGCGCAGCGCGTCCGCCGTGTGGGCGACGAGCCGCGCCGCCTGGTCGTGCGCGGGCACCAGCTCGCCGGTGCGGGTGTCGACGCCCCGCCCGTCGATGCCGTCCCGCGCCGCGCGCCACGTCGCCGCCCGGAGCAGCACCGGGTCCACCGGCTCGTCCCGCGGGGGGTTCTCCGCGGCGGTCATCGCGAGCGCCCTGACCAGCTCGGCGAACACGGCGACCTCCCGCACGGTCAGCGGCAGGTCTGCGACCCTGACCTCCACGGTCGGGTGGTTGGCGGACGGGCGGATGTCCCAGTACACCATCCCCTTGTCCAGCAGCGCGCCCGAGGCGATCAGGGCCCGCACCAGCCGCTCGTAGTGCGCGGCCGACTCGAAGTGCGGCGGCGCGCCCGCTCCCGGCCACCTCGACCAGATCATCGCGCGCCAGCTCGCGTAGCCGGTGTCCTCGGTGTCCATGACGGGCGAGTTCACCGTCAGGGCGAGCAGCGTCGGCAGCCACGGCCGGATCGCGTTCGAGATCGTGATCGCCGTGTCCGCGTCCGGCACGCCGACGTGCACGTGGCACCCGCACACGCCCTGGCCGCCCAGGAGCTTGCGGTGCGAGGCCTCCATCAGCCGGTAGCGGGGGTCGTCGGACTCCGGCGGCGGGCCCGCCTTCCCGAGCGGCGGGATCGCCGAGGCCATGAGCAGGCAGCCCGCGGACTTCGCGGCCTTCGCGAGGTGCTCACGCCCGGCGCGGATCTGGTCGAGCAGCTCGCCAGGCGTCTCGCAGACCGGTGTGGCAACCTCGATCTGGAACGGGGTCAGCTCGCGCTGCACGTCGAAGGTGTCACCGGCCTGGGCCACCACCTCGGGCGCGAGGGGCACCGGACGTCGAGACACGGGGTCCACCAGGAAGAGTTCCTGTTCGACACCGACGGTCCAAAGGGGGGTCATGGTTGCCTGTACCCGTTCGGGTGGACCGCCAACCCCCGATCCGGGTTTGGATCCCGCACGGGTGGGCACAGGTCGATCATGAGACTCCGGCGCAGCGACGTGACCGGTCCCGGCTGGCGGCGGGCCAGGCGCGGTCGCGGTTTCACCTACACCGACCAGGCGGGTGCGACCGTCGCCGCCGACGCCCGCGAGCGCGTCACGTCGCTGGCGATCCCGCCCGCGTGGCGGGACGTGTGGATCTCCCCGCACCCCAACGGGCACATCCAGGCGGTGGGCACCGACGACGCAGGCCGGCGGCAGTACCTCTACCACCCCGCGTGGCGGGAGCAGCAGGACGCGGAGAAGCACGCGAGGGTGCTGGAGCTGGCGCCCGCGCTGCCCGCGTTCCGCGAGGAGGTGGCCCGTGCCATGGGCGGTTCCGGGTTGGGGCGCGACCGGGTGCTGGCGGTCGCGCTGCACCTGCTGGACCGGGGGATCTTCCGGGTCGGTGGGGAGAGCTACCAGCAGGACAACGGGTCGCACGGCGTCGCCACGCTGCTGCGGTCGCACGTCGCGGTGCGGAAGGACGTGGTGGAGTTCCGCTACCCGGCCAAGAGCGGCGTCGAGTTCGCGCGGTGCCTGGAGGATTCCGCGTTGGCCGCTGTCGTCCGGTCGTTGCGGAGGTCCCGGTCGGGGTCGGACCGGTTGCTGGTGCACCGGAGCGGGCGGGACTGGTGCGAGGTGCGGTCGGACGACGTGAACGAGCGGTTCAAGGAGATGGTGGGGGAGGGGTACTCGGTCAAGGACCTCCGCACGTGGCACGCGACGGTGTTGGCCGCTGTGGCGTTCGGGCGGGTGGAGAGGCCGGGGTCCGGGCGGGGGGTGGCCAGGGTGGAGGCGGCCGTGATGCGGGAAGTGGCCGAGGAGCTGGGGAACACGGCCGCCGTGGCTCGGAAGTCCTATGTGGATCCTCGGGTGGTGGAGGGGTTCGAGGAGGGGCGGACCGTGGGGGACGTCGTGCGGGAGGTTGGTGGGGAGTGGGAGACGGGGGAGGGGCGGAGTGCGGTGGAGAGGGCTGTGGTGCGGTTGTTGAAGGGGTGAGGTTGTCGGGTGGTGCGGCTGCTGGTCCCGTCGGGTCGGGGTGAGGTGGTCCGTCGGGTCGCGCGGCTGCCGGGTCGGGGTGGTGCTGGTCCTCGGGGATGGGGTAGCTGCTGGTCCCGTCGGATGGGGTAGCTGCTGGTCCCGTTGGATGGGGTGGCTGCCGGTCCTGTCGGAGGGCGGTGCTGCTGGGTCTGTCGGTCGGGGTGGCTGCTGGTCCCGTTGGATGGGGTGGCTGCCGGTCCTGTCGGATGGCGGTGCTGCTGGGTCTGTCGGTCGGGGTGGCTGCTGGTCCCGTTGGATGGGGTGGCTGCCGGTCCTGTCGGAGGGCGGTGCTGCTGGGTCTGTCGGTCGGGGTGGCTGCCGGTCCCGTTGGACGGGGTGGCCGCTGGTTCCAGCGGGGTGGCCGATTTGACTCGGGGGCCCCTCGGTTCGCCCCTTGATCGGGCTTGCGGGCAGAGGCGGTGGCCTGCCCGATCCACCAGCGCAAGGGGCAAATCCCCCGAGTAGAATCGGCCACGGTTTCGGGCAGTGGTCTCGATTTCGTTGTGGGGCGGGTCTTCTCGCGTCTTGCGTGCGTTGTGGTTCTGGACTGCTTCAGTCGCGCAGTAGTGCGCCTACGTCCTCGTGCAGGTTGAGGCGGTCGCCCACCAGGACTATGTCCGCGTGCGTGGCCACTGCCGCGTGGGGGAGTACTTCGTCTGCTCGTTGTTTGATCAAGCCCGTGTGCGGGGTCGCGGAGATCTGGTTGCCTGCCGGGTCCACCCACAGTGTTCGTTCGCCCACCACCGTGTCGCTGAGCAGCAGCGTGTCCACCGCGCCCGCGCTCAGTGCCGCCGAGACGGCTCGCAGGCCGTGCACCGCTGTGCCCGTCAGGCGGCTCGACTCGTCGCGGAAGCGGTCGACGATGGTCCTGTGCTGGTCGTGGTTGCGGCGGCTGGCCAGGTGGTGGACGACGTTGTCCAGGTTCGTGTTGCCGGAGCGGGGAGTGGCTTCGACCTCCACGATGATGTGGTTGTGGCCCGCCGGCAGGGCGTTCCTGAGGGTGCGGCGTGCGCGCAGCGGGCCCGCGAGGATCAGCAGCGGGGCGTGCAGCCAGGTCACCAGGCGGATCGCTTCCTCCGTGATGTCCGACAGTTCGGCCGCTCGCAGGCGTTCGCCGGTCGGGGGGATCCTGCCGCCCACGGTGGCCACCGCGACCGAGCGGCCGGAGTGGTCGACGCCTCTGAGGTCCGCTCCCAGGTGGTCCAGGTGCACGATCACGTGGGGGACCATCGGTTCCGCCAGGTCCACCAGGGGCAGCAGGTACGGGAGGGGGGAGAGTCGGGCCGTGTAGCCGTTCGGGGGGAGGGGGAGGTAGCGGTCCAGCACGATGCCGTCGTCGGCGATGATCAGGGCCCGGCCCGCCAAGCCCTGCGGGGTGGGGGTGGTCAGGACGGCTTCCGCGAGGACCGCGAGGGTCTGGTCGGTCGCGGACTGCGCTTCCAGTTGGTCTCGCATGGCGCGCCAGCGCAGGTCGACCAGGCTCGACGCGTCGTAGTACACGGAGGTGAACGGTCCGCTGCCGTGGACCAGTCCTCGTAGATCTCCGGTGTCCATGGCGGTGCTCCTCAGATCGGTTCCCGTGTGAGGTACCCCGCGGGGTGGGTGTTCACGCTTCGTGATGGCGCTTGAGCTGTTCCACGCGCACGCAGGCCTGGGCGATCACCACGGCGGCGAACCCTATCGCCAGGTGGACGAACCCGGCCGCGCTGTTGGCGTTGAACGGGCCGGTGCCCGCGACCTCGCCCGAGGGGGCGCCGATCGCGAACACGACCAGGTACACCGGTGCCATGAGGGCGCCGAACACGCGCGCCGAGCGGGGGCGCCAGCACATGGTGGTGCCGATCAGGCCGGTGATCAGGTAGATGGTGTTCTGCAAGGGGTTCACGCGCAGGCCGAGCACGTAGTCGGGGCCGGCGCCGGTGAAGTCGTCGAAGCCCGTGACGGCGAAGCCCGCCAGGCCGAACAGCAGCAGCAGGACGCTGAGCCCCAGGGCCGCGCGCTGCGGCCACGCCAACTCGGTCAACCGGGAGTCCGCCACGGCCACCACCCCATCCTGGAGGAGAACCCCAGTCCTACCACCAGGGGACCACCAGCGCTCATCCTTCTTCCAGCAGGTTCCGCAACCTCTCCAGCGACTGGGCCAGCAGGCGGGAGACGTGCATCTGCGAGACGCCGACGGTGCGGGCGATCTCGGTCTGCGTCTTGTCCTCGAAGAACCGCAGGATCACGATGCGGCGCTCGCGCTTGGGCAGGCCGCGCAGCATGGGGTTGAGGGCGTGGTGGAGTTCGGCGATCTCCAGTTCGTGGTCGTCCGCCTGGAGCTGGTCGTCCAGCTCCTCGTCCGGCAGGTCGTCCAGGGAGAGCAGGTGGTACGCGCTGCCGGCGTGCAGTCCCTCGTAGACGTCCTCGACGCTGACGCCGAGGTGCCGGGCGACCTCGCTCGGGGTCGGCGCGCGGCCCAGCAGCTCACCGAGCTCGGCTCGGGCGGCGTCGATGGCGAGGCACAGCTCCTTCAGCTTGCGCGGCACGCGGACGGTCCAGCACAGGTCGCGGAAGTAGCGGCGGATCTCGCCGGTGATGGTCGGCACGGCGAACGCCAGGAACTCGATGCCGCGGCCGACGTCGAACCGGTCCACCGCGTGGATCAGGCCGACCGCCGCGACCTGCCGCAGGTCCTCGGGGTTCTCGCCGCGGTCGGCGAAGCGGTCGGCGATGTGGTCGGCGACCGGCAGGTGGGAGGTGACGAGCAGGTCGCGCAGCTCCTGGAACCTCGGTCGTTCCGGGTCGGTCTTGGCGAGTTCGCGGAACACCGGTTCCATGGCGGGGTACTGGATCATCGCAACGCCGCTTCCCGCCGCCGCAGCTCGATGTGCAGCACGCCGTCCGCGTCGACCATCGTGGACGCCGAGTCGGCGAGCGAACTGATCACGCGCCAGCAGAACGACGTCGTCTTCGGCACCCAGGTGCTGGGCGAGGACACCTGCGCGCGGAACAGCAGCACGTGGTGCTCGACGGCGAAGTGGCACGTGAGCCGGGCGCCCTCGGCGGCCCGGCGGATGAGCAGCGAGCAGGCTTCGTCGACCGCCAGCACGAGCTCGGCGACGATGTCGGCGTCGAACGCCGCTCGATCCGCCATGCCCGCCGTGACGATCCGGATGCTGGGGAGATGAGCGGGCCCCGCCGGGACGCGGACGTCGAGGTCCGACGTCGTGGCGGGGCCCTGCTCCTGTGCGTTCATCACGCCATGTGCTGTCCGTCGTCGGCGCGGTGCTCTCTGGGCCCGCCCGCGGTGGGCGATCCCGGTCCGCCCAGGACGCCGGGTCCGGTGCGGTCGTGCGCGACGACGTCGGGCACCGTCGTGGTCGGGTTCACCTCGTCGGTCCGCTCGCCGGGTCGGTTGGACGTCACGACGCCGTCGTGCGGGGTGTCCTCCGCGGTGTGCTCGACGGTGCTCGCCGGGCCCCGGACGCCGACCGACTTCTCGATGGTGGTCACCAGAACCTCCTGGGGATTCGGTTGCCGTCGGGAGCGGAGTACCCAGAGGTTCGACGTCTACACATCGACCTGATCAGGTCCACACAGGACGTGACGACCCAGTCGTGGCAGGCCCGAGGTGTTGTCACGGAGCGTGAGCGGATTCTGTCGGTCGCGAAGGGTCTGGACCACGGTCGGCCGGTGGCGACCACGACGCCCGCTGTCGCACGGTCGGGCGACACCGCCGGGTGCTGCCGGCGGGCAAGGTGGACGGGTGGAACCGATCGAGGTCCTGGGAGTGGTGGCGCACCCCGGCGGGGTGCTGGTGCGGCGGCCGGAGCTGAGCGTCGGTGTGGTGCGGGCGGTGGCCAGACCGACCGGGCTCACGCTGGAACTGCTCTCGCGCGTCGCACGGGAGGTCGCGGTCCGGCCCCCGGTGGCGCCGCGGCACCTGCTGCCCGCCTACGACGAAGGCCTCGACCTGCGGGTGGGGTGGCTCGGGCCGGACGATCGGGCGCGGTGGGAGTACGTGGTGTCCGAGACGCGCTCGACCTCGCCCACCGCTCCCGCCGTCCACCGCGGCGTCTACCTGCTGCCGCCGCTGTTCGACGAGGTGTCGCTGGTGCTGGCCTGGCCGGAGATCGGCTTTCCGGAGGCGGTGCTCCCGCTGCCCCTGCCGTCGCGGGCACTGGTGGCGGCGGCGGGCACGTCCGTCTGGGACGGGCCGCGGGTCGGCGTGCCCGTGGCGGAGGAGTTCGAGCGCCACCTCGCCGACGCCGGTCCGCTCGACCTGGCGGTCGAGGAGGGCGTGGCCGTGGCGGCGCCCGTCGTGCTGCACGGTTCCGCCGACGCGGTCGTCGTGCTCGCCGGCGTGACGGTCGTCGGTCCGGTGCTGACCCTGGACGTGCTGAGCATCGCGCGGGGCACCACGGCGGTCGCCGTCGGCCTGCGCGCCTTCCCCGGAACCGGTCCGCCGCCGCGCGAGGAGGGCGCGAGCGTGCGGGCGTCCGTCGCCGAGGTGCGCGGCCGGGGCGCTCACCTGCTCCGACCCCACGGCGGCTCCGTCGGCGGTGGGAGCGGGCCGGGCCGGTTCCACGACCGCAGCACCTTCGTCGTGACCCGGCCCGACGGCGGTGTGCTCGACCTGCTGGTCTCCTGGCCGCTCGCCGGTCTCGCCGAGGTCCGGGCACGGGTGCCGCTGCGGGGGTAGCGGGTCAGCGGGCCAGCAGGTCGGCGGCCGACCGCGTGTTGATCACGCGGTCGGCGGTGACGCCGTTGGCCTCGGCGCGCTCGCAGCCGTGGACGAGCCAGTCGAGCTGGCCGGGGGCGTGGGCGTCGCTGTCGACGGCGAAGTCGCAGCCGGTGGCGACCGCGAGTCGCAGGAGGCGCGTCGGCGGGTCGCGGCGTTCGGGGCGGGAGTTGATCTCGACCGCCGTGCCGTGCTCGCGGCACGCCTCGAAGACCGCGTCGGCGTCGAACGTGGACTCGGGACGGCCCTTGCCGACCACGAGCCTGCCGGTGCAGTGGCCCAGGACGTCGACGTGCGGGTTCGCCACGGCCGTCAGGAGGCGCTCGGTCATCTCCGGCTCCGGCATCCGCAGCTTCGAGTGCACGCTGGCGACCACGACGTCGACCCGCTCCAGCAGCTCGTCGGTCTGGTCCAGCGAGCCGTCGTCGAGGACGTCCACCTCGATGCCGGTGAGGACGAGGAACGGCGCCAGCTCCACGTTCAGCTCGGCCACGACCTCCAGCTGCCTGCGCAGCCGGTCGGCGGTCAGGCCGTTCGCCACGGTCAGCCTCGGCGAGTGGTCGGTCAGCGCCACCCACTCGTGACCGAGGTCGCGGGCCGCCTCGGCCATCTCGCGGATCGGGCTGCCGCCGTCCGACCAGTCGGAGTGGGTGTGGCAGTCGCCCTTCAGCGCCGCGCGCAGCTCGTGGCCGCCGGACACCGGCTCGGGAGCGCCGACCTTGGCGAGGTAGGCGGGTTCCCGGCCCTCCACGGCGTCCACGATCACGCTCGCGGTGGCCTTGCCGATGCCGGTCAGGTCGGTCAGCGTGCCCGCGGCGACCCGGCGGTCCACCTCACCGGCGGGGAGCCCGGCGACGATGTCCGCGGCCCGGCGGAACGCCCGCACCCGGTAGGTGGGTTCGCCCGCGCGTTCGAGCCGGAACGCGACCTGACGCAGTGCCCGGAGGGGATCCACACCCCCAGTGTCCACCCGTTCGGCGGCAGGGCGCACCCGTCGCGGGCAACACGCCCGAAACGTGCGAGCGGGACAATCGGTCCGTGGGACCGTCCGAGCTGCTGGAGTCGTCGACCGTCGCGGCGTTCGACCTGTCGGCGCGCGGGCACGACCGCTTCGCCGTCGACAGCTCCCCCGCCATGGGCGCGGTCCTCGTGCAGCGCGCGGGGCTGCGGGACGGCGAGCACGTCCTGGAGGTCCGCTGCGGCCGGGGCTCGACGCTGCTGGCCGCGCTGGACGCGGTGGGGGAGAACGGCTCGGTGATGGGCGTCGACCACCGGCCCGGCATGGTGCAGCTCGCGGGCGCCCGCGTCCGCGCCCGGCACTGGAACGGGTCGGACGTGCGCCTGGACGACGCCGGGAAGCCGAACTTCCAGCCGGGCTCCTTCGACGTCGTGCTGGCCGACCTGATGATCGTCCAGCTGTCCGACCCGGCTGCGGCGCTGCGCCACTACGCGACCCTGCTGCGGCCCGCGGGGCGGATCGCGTTCAGCACCGTCGCCGCGCCCGACCCCGCCTTCACCCGCGCACTCGCCGCGATCGGCCGCTTCGCCCCGGAGGTGGGCGCGCGGCGCGGACCGTTCCACGACGAGGCGTCGATCCGCGGGTTCGTCACCGGGCACGGGTACGAGCGGGTGGTGATCACCGAGGACGTGCGGGAGATCAGGTTCCGCGATCCGGAGCACTGGCTGGAGTGGGTGTGGGCGAACGGGGGCCGCGACCTGCTGGCCCGCGTGCCCGCCGGGCACCTGCCCCGCGCGCGGGCCGCGGCCTTCGCCGAGATCGAGGCGGCGCGGTCGTCCGAAGGCGACCTGGTGCTCGCCACGGAGGTCCGCTTCACCGTGGCGGAACCGAGAAGTCCCGCCCACGTCTGACGTCGTCGGCCACGCGCCGGGATCCACTCGGGACGACCGCTCCGTCTCCTGTGGCCGCGCCAGGCCTTCTGAATCGAACGTGCTGGTGAAACCGTTGCCGTGCCGCGACGAGTGGACCAGGATGGCCGCCATGCCCCCACGCACACCCGTGCACCAGGTCGCGTCGAGACGCAAGCGCAGCAAGGGCGACCTGACGTCGCAGGCGATCCTCGACACCGCGGAGCGGCTGCTGGAGTCCCGGTCGCTCGACGAGATCGCGGTCGACGAGCTGACGTCGGGCGCGGGCGTGTCCCGGTCCACGTTCTACTTCCACTTCGAGTCGCGCGAGGCCGTGCTGCACGCGCTGTCCGAACAGGTCGCCGTCGAGCTGCACGGGTGCGCGGGCCTGTGGCTGCGGCGCGGAAGCGAGCCGCCGGAGGACGCGATCCGCCGGGCTCTCACCGCCACGGTCGCGCTGTGGCGCCACCACGGCCCGGTGCTGCGCGCCGCCATGCGCGCCCGCGACGTGAACCCCCGGATGCAGGAGTTCTGGTCCGACGTCGGCCGCCGCTTCGTCGACGCCGCGGCCGAGCAGATCGAGCGCGAACGCGCGGCCGGGGTCGCCCTGCCGGGACCGCCGGACGCGCGGTCGCTGGTGACCGTCCTGGAGCACATGAACGAGCAGGCCTGCTACGCGCAGTCGCTGTCCCGCCGTTCGCCGGTGCGGGACCGCAGGCTCGTCGACACGCTGACGACGGTCTGGCTGCGGTCGGTCTACGGCACCGCGTCAGCGCGGGGTCGGTAGGGACGTCGTCCACCGGAGCGCCGGGAACGCAGGCACCGGCCCGGTCACGCACGTCGAGCCGCGCACCACCGCCCGGTGCGCGGGAAGCGCGGTGTCCGGCGCGCGGTGCCCTCCACGCCGTCGACGCTCGTGGTCCCGTCCGTGGAACGCTGTGCTCAGAAGGGTTTTGCCCCACGAGGGATCACGGGACCAGTTTGCCCGGTGGTCGGAGAACGTCCGCCAGCCGCGCGAGCGCGCGTTCCACGCCGCAGGCGATCTCCTTGCTGCCGAACAGCTTGACCAGCACCCCGCGCACCGCCGACGCGGGCTCCTGGACGGACCGCGGCCGCACCAGCGTTCCCCCGCCCGACGGCTCCAGCTCGACCCGGAACACCGTGCTGGCCGCGAACACGGGTGCGGGCTCGCCGTCCACGCGTTCGGCGAGGTGCCGCCACGCCACGACCAGGGGTCTGCGGTGCTCGACCACCTCGGCGTCGACCTCGGACGGCCGCTCGCCCCACCGGCCGTGCCCGCGCCACCGCTGGCCGCACCCGCTGCCCGAGATGATGTCGACGCCCTCGGTGGGGCTGAGCCGCTCCGGAGCGCGTTCCGGCCTGGACACGAGGCGCCACACGCGTTCCGGCGACGCGGCCACCCGCCCGCTGCGCACGACTTCGATCACCGGCCTCACCGCCTCGGCGACCATCGTACGAGGCCGTAGGGTGTGAGTGCCCGTCAGCGGAGCTGGGAGGTGTCGTCGTCGTGCCGTCGATCTTCGGTCGGGAAGCCGAGCTGGCGGTGCTGCTCGACGCCGTCGACCGGGTGCCCGCGACCGGCGTGATCGCCGTGCTGGTGTCCGGCGAGGCGGGCATCGGGAAGTCCAGCCTGCTCGGCGCGGCCGTCCGCAGGCTGCGCGAGGACGGCCGCCGCGTGCTCGTGGCGGAGTCGGACGACCTCGGCCGCCGCATCCCCTACGCCGCGCTGACCAGCGCGCTGCGCGCGGCGGACGACCTGCCCGCCGAGCTGGACGAGGTGCGGCGGGCCGCGCTGGCGGCGATGGACCTGACCGAACCGAGCACGTTCGGCCGCTCGTGCGAGCTGGTGGAGCGGCTGCTGGTGGGCTCGGGACCGGTCACGCTGGTGCTGGACGACCTGGACCACGTGGACGACGACTCGCTCTCCCTGCTCGCCGTGGTGCTGCGCAGGCTGTCGTCCGCGCCGCTGGCGGTGCTGGCCGCCGCGCGCTCCCACGACCGCTCGGACCTCGTGGACCGCCTCGACCGGCACGCCGAGGTGCGCGCGCTCGCGCTGGAACCGCTGTCGGACGACGACATCGGCCACGTCGTCGAGGAGGTGCTGGACTCGCCCGTGGACGAGGCGCTCGCGCGGGAGGTCCGGCAGCGCGCGGACGGCAACCCGTTCTTCGCCACGGAGATCGCGAGGTCGTTGCGGGAACTGGACTTCGTCGCGATCGACGGCGACACCGCGCGGCTGACCGCGGCGCCGGACGACATCCGGCTCACCCGCGCGGACGCCGTGCTGCGCCGGGTCGCGCCGCTCGAACCGGACACCCGCGCGGTGGCGAGGGCGGTGTCGATCCTGCGGCGCGTGCGGTTGGACCAGATCGGCCTGCTGGCCACCGTGGCGTCCCTGCCGGGCGCGACGGTGGCGCGGGCGTTCGACGACCTGCTGCGCGCGCACGTCCTGGTGCGCGACGACGACCGCGGCTACCGCTTCTCCCACGAGCTGGTCGGCGAGGCGCTGTACCAGGAGGTCGGTCCGGCGCAACGGCGTCGGCTGCACGGACTGGTCGGCGCGCGGCTGCTGGCCGACCGGGAGAGGGGCCTGCCGGTCGACCTCGTGCGGCTCGCGTGGCACCTGGCCGAGTCCGCGGACCCCGGTGACGAGGTGGCCGTGCGGGTGCTGACCGAGGCGGCGGCCCTGGCCCGCGCGACGGCACCGGAGACGGCGGCCTCGCTGTGCGAGCGCGCCCTGCCGCTGGTGCCCGCGGGCTCACCGCGGCACGCCGAACTGCTGGCGCTGCGGTGCCGGGTGCTCGCGCGGGCGTCGCGGCCCGCGGCGGCGGTCGAACCGGGACTGGCCGCGCTCGCCGCGCTGCCCGCCGGTCCGGACCGCGACCGGGTCACGACCGCCGTCCTCTCCAGCCTGTTCGCCGTCGGCAGGCTGGACGAGGCGCTGGCGCTCGCCGACGACGAGATCCGCGCGGGAGCCGCGGCGCCCGCGATCCTGGCGCAGCGGGCGCTGCTGCTGGTGTTCACCGGCCGCTACGACGACGCGCTGGCCGAGAGCGAGCGGATCGAGGCGCTGCCCGCGTTCGCGCCTGCCGAGGGCGTGGTCGTGTTCGAGCAGCTGGCGATGGTGGCGTCCATGCTGTTCCAGCACGAGAAGACGGTGGAGTACGCGAACCGCGCGCTGCGGGCCAGCGACGGCCAGCCGGTGCTGGAGCTCCAGGCGCTCGCGGTGTGCGCGTCGACGGCGGCCCTGTCCGGGCTGGTGCACGACGCGGACTGGCGGCTGCGCCGCGCCGAGCTGCTGGTGGACGACATCGGCGAGACGGCGTTCCGCGGCGAGCTCCAGGTCACCGGGGTCGCGCTCGACTGGCTCGGCGGCCGGTGGGACGCGTGCGTCGACCGGCTGGGGAGCGCCACCGCGGAGCTGGGCACCCGGCAGGAGCTGATGCTGCTGGAGGGCGTGCGGGCGATCGAGCTGGAGATCAGGACGTGGCGCGGTGAACTCGACCTCGCCGCCCGGCTGGCGGCCACGGCCCCACCGGTCAGCCCGACCATGTCGCGGCTCTACGCGATGGCGCTCGCCGGGTACCTGGCCGCGCGCGGCGACGTCGACGGCGCCCGGCACGTGGTCGAGACGGCCGTGGACGCGCTCGGCAAGGCCGCCTACAGCTGCGTGCTGCTCGGCCGGATGATGGAGATCGACCTGGCGCGCGGCGACGCCGACGGCGCCCGGCGGGTGCTGGACCGCTTCCGGGAGGTCTCCGAACTGCGCGGCGCGCCGTGGACGCGGACGACGTTCCTGCGCGTCACGGGAACGGTCGAGCGGGACGCCGACCTGCTGCGCGGCGCCGTGGACGAGGCGGCCACGGGCGGGCTGGAGTTCGAGAAGGCCCGCGCGCAGCTCGCGCTCGGCCTGGTCGACGGCGCCGCGGTGGACGACCTGACCGAGGCGTACACGACGTTCCAGCGGCTCGGCGTGCACGGCCCGCGCAGGCGGGCGGGCGCGCGGCTGCGCGAGCTGGGCGCGAAGGTGCCGAGGGCGCGGACCAGGGCGCCGGGCCTGCTGACCCCGGCCGAGGACAACGTGGCCAGGCTGGTGCAGCAGGGGATGCGCAACCGCGACATCGCCGCCGCGCTGCACTACAGCCCCCGGACGGTCGAGGTCTACCTGTCGCGGGTCTTCGGCAAGCTGCGCGTCTCCTCCCGCCTCGAACTCGCCCGCGTCCTGGACGCGATGCCTTAGTTGTCGTGGTCTCCGTACTTCACGGTGGCGCCGGTCACGCGGTTGGCTCGCGGGATGTGCGCGACACGGGCGACGACGCCCGGCCACGAGGTGGTCCTGGTCGGCTCGGTGGGACCCCACGGCGTCGTCGGGACCGCCTCCGACGGGCGCCGGGTCGTGGCGCTCGGGGTCGCCGCCGAGCCCGAGGACGTCGTCAGCGCGCCGGAGCGGCTGCTGTTCCCGGTGCCGGACGGGATCAGCGACGTCCAGGCGCTGGTGCTGGCCGGGCCGGGCGTGACGGCGTGGCACCTGCTCCGCACGTGCGCGCACCTCCGGCCGGACGAGGCGGTCGTGGTGCACGGGGCCGCGGGCGAGGTCGGCGCGCTGGCCGTGCAGCTGGCCCGGCACTTCCGCGCGGGCCGGGTCGTCGCGGTCGCCGACACGGCGGCGCGGCGGGAGCACGCCCTCGCGCTCGGCGCGGACGTGGCCGTGGACGCCGAGCCGGACGGGCTGCGCGAGCGCTTGCTCGCCGTGAACGGCGGCCACCCGGTCGACGTCGTGCTGTGCCCGGTCGGCGGCGCGGTGTTCCGGCGGTCGTTGGCGGCCCTTGCGCCGTTCGGCCGGATCGTCGTGCACGGGGAGTCGCCGGTGACCGAGGCCGTTGGGCCGATCGAGGGTTCCCGCGCCGTCATCGGCTTCTGGTCGGGCGATTGCCTCGGGCGACCTGAGATGGTGGCCCGCGCGCTCAGTGAGCTGATGGGGTTGACCTCGGCAGGCCGCTTGCGGCCACCCGTCGGTGACGAGTACCCGTTGTCAGGAGGCGCGCGGTCGAACCGCGCCCGTAGTGGAAGGCCCGCATGACCATCAGGACCGCACTGACCACCTGTCCGCTCTGCGAGGCGACGTGCGGCCTCGAACTGACGATCACCGACGACCGGATCACCGGTGTGCGCGGTGACCGCGAGGACGAGTTCAGCGGCGGGTTCCTCTGCCCCAAGGGCGCGTCGCTCGGCGCCCTCGACGCCGACCCCGACCGGCTCACGACCCCGATGCTCAAGCGCGACGGCGTGCACGTGCCCGTCAGCTGGGCCGAGGCGTTCGAGGTCGTGCGGCGCCGGTTGACCGGGATCATCGCCGAGCACGGCCGCGACGCCGTGGCGATGTACCTCGGGAACCCGATGGTGCACTCGCTCGCCGGCGGCCTGTACGCGGGCGCGCTGCGCCGGGCGCTCGGCTCCCGCAACGTCTTCACCGCGTCCACCGTGGACCAGATGCCGAAGCACGTGTCGTCGGGCCTGATGTACGGCGGCATCTACACGATCCCCGTGCCGGACATCGACCGCACGGACTTCCTGCTGATGCTGGGCGCGGACCCCTACACCTCCAACGGCAGCCTGTGGACCGCGCCGGACATGCCGAAGCGGCTCAAGGCGCTGCGGGCGCGCGGCGGGTCGTTCGTCGTCGTCGACCCGCGCCGCAGCCGGACCGCCGCGGCGGCCGACCAGCACGTGCCGATCACGCCGGGCACGGACGTGTTCCTGCTGCTGGCGCTGGCGAACGAGCTGTTCGCCGCCGGGCTCGTCGACCTCGGCGGGCTGGAGCGGCACGTGAACGGCGTGGAGCGCGTGCGGACCCTGGTCGAGCCGTTCACCCCCGAGGCCGTGGCGGCCAGGTGCGGGATCGACGCCGCGACCACCCGCGACCTCGCCCACCGCCTCGCCGCCGCCCCGAGGGCCGCGGTGTACGGGAGGATCGGCACCACGACCGTCGACTTCGGCACCGTGGCGAGCTGGCTGGTGGACGTGCTGAACGTGCTGACCGGCAACCTGGACCGGCCGGGCGGGTCGATGTTCCCGATGCCCGCGCACCTGGGCAGGGGCCGGGGATCGGGGCGGGGCTTCACCACCGGCCGCTGGCACAGCCGGGTCCGCGGCCTGCCCGAGGTGGCCGCCGAGTTCCCCGCCGTGACGCTGGCCGACGAGATCGAGGTGCCCGGCGAGGGGCGGGTGCGGGCGCTCGTGACGATCGCGGGCAACCCCGCGCTGTCGCTGCCGAACTCCGGCCGCCTCGGCGCCGCTCTGTCCACCCTGGACTTCGTGGTGTCGGTCGACCCGTACCTCAACGAGACCACCCGGCACGCCGACGTGGTCCTGCCGCCCCCGCCGCCGAGCAGGCGACCGCACTACGACATCGCGTTCCTCGGGTTCGCCGTCCGCAACGTCGCCAAGTTCTCCCCGCCGGTGATCCCGCTCGACGAGGGCTCCGTGCCCGAGGCCGACATCCTGCTGCGCCTCACCGCGATCCTCGGCGGTCTCGACCCCGACACCGACCTCGACGAGCTGGCCGAGGAGCAGCTCACCGCCCAGCTCGCCGCGCTGGTCGGGCAGCAGGGCGGTCCGCTGCACGGCCGCGACGTCGCCGAGCTGCGGGCCGCGCTGGTCGGCGACACCCGCGAGGAACGGCTGCTGGACCTCAAGCTGCGCACCGGCGCCTACGGCGACTGGTTCGGCGCCGTGCCCGACGGCCTGTCGATGGCGAGGCTCCTGGCGAACCCGCACGGCGTCGACCTCGGTCCGCTGGAGCCGCGCCTCCCCGAGGTGCTGCGCACCCCGTCCGGCCGGGTCGAGCTGTGCCCCGAGCAGATCGCCGCCGACGTCCCGCGCGTCCTCGCGGCGCTGGAGGAGCGGCACGACGACCTGCTGCTGGTCGGCCGCAGGCACCTGCGCACCAACAACTCCTGGATGCACAACGTGCCTGCGCTGGTGAAGGGCAAGGACCTCTGCACGCTGCTGGTCAACACCGCCGACGCGAGCAGGCTCGGACTGGTCGGCGGCGGCGTGGCGCGGGTGTCCTCGCGGGTCGGCAAGGTCGAGGTGGCCGTGGAGGTCACCGACGACATCGCCGAGGGCGTCGTGAGCCTGCCCCACGGCTGGGGCCACGACCAGCCCGGCACCCGGCTCACCACCGCCGCCGCGCACGCGGGCGTGAACGTCAACCTGCTCACCGACGACCTCAGGATCGACCCGCTGTCCGGAACCGCCGTCCTCAACGGCGTTCGCGTGACCGTCAGCCCCGCCGCCATCTGAAGAGGAGAGCCCATGTCCGTCCCCACGGTCGGTTCCGCGCGCGTCGTCTCGGAACTCCCGTTCGTGGCAGCCGAGGTCCACCGGGACCGGGTGGCCTGGCGCTACCGCGCCGACGACTCCTGGCACGAGAAGACGTTCGTCGAGATCGCGACGTCGGTGGGGGACCTGGCCTCCGGCCTGGTGCTCGCGGGCGTCGGGGCGGGCGACCGGGTGGCCGTGCTCTCCGAGACCCGCTACGAGTGGTCGACCGCGGGGCTCGCGATCCTCGCCGCGGGCGGTGTGGTGGTGCCGATCTACGCGAGCAGCTCGCCCGAGGAGGTCGCCTACATCCTCGGCGACTCCGGCGCGGTGCTGCTCGTGGCCGAGAACCCCGCGCAGGCCGCGAAGGTCGACGTGGACTCCGTCGAGGACCTGCGCGGGATCGTGCTGATCGAGGGGGAGGGCCGCACCACCGCCGACCTCGCGGCGGAGGGCAGGGCCACTCCCGCCGCGGAGGAGCTGGAGACCCGGCGCGCGGGCCAGTCCCCCGACGACCCCAGCGTGATCATCTACACCTCGGGCACGACCGGCCCGCCCAAGGGCTGCGTGCTGACCCACCGCAACTGGCTCGCGATGTGCCACCTCACGGAGGAGCTGTCCTACGTCGTCGCGGACGACACGGTCTACCTCTTCCTGCCGCTGGCCCACGTGTTCGCGCAGATCGTCCAGTTCTCCGCGCTCTACATGGGCGCCACGCTGGCGTTCTACGGCGGTGACGCGAAGCGGATCGTGCCGGAGCTGGCCGAGGTGAGGCCGACGTTCCTGCCGTCCGTGCCCAGGATCTTCGAGAAGATCTACACCATCGCCACCGCGGGCATCCCCGCCGAGCAGCTCCAGCAGGCCGTGGGCGTGGGGTTGAAGCACCGGGCGCTGGTCGAGGCGGGCCACCCGGTCCCGCCGGAGCTGGCGGCGGCCTTCGCCCAGGTCGACGCCGTCTTCGCCCGCGTGCGCGGCGTGTTCGGCGGCAGGCTGCGGCAGGCGCTGTCCGGCGCGGCCCCGATCTCGCCGGAGGTGCTGGACTTCTTCCTCGCCGCGGGCGTCCCGGTGCTGGAGGGCTACGGCATGAGCGAGTCCACCGGCGTCGGCACCACCAACACGCTGTCCCGCTACCGCATCGGCTCGGTCGGGGCGTTCGGCGTCGGCGGTCTCGACGTCCGGATCGCCGAGGACGGCGAGATCCTGATGAGCGGCCCGCACCTGTTCGCCGGGTACTGGCGCAACCCCGAGGCCACCGCGGAGGTCCTCCGGGACGGCTGGCTGCACACCGGCGACCTCGGCGAGATCGACGAGGACGGCTTCGTCCGGATCACCGGCCGCAAGAAGGACATCATCATCACCGCGGGCGGCAAGAACATCGCTCCCGCCAACGTCGAGAACCAGCTCCGCCAGTCCCGCTGGATCTCCCACGCCGTGGTCTTCGGCGACCGCCGCCCCTACCTCGTCGCGCTCATCACGCTCGACCCCGAGGAACTGCTGCCGTGGGCGGAGAAGCAGGGGATCGTCGGCGGCTACGCCGACCTGGTCCGCCACCCCGACGTCGTCACCCTCGTCCAGGGGATCGTCGACGAGGCCAACTCCCACTTCGTGAAGGACTCGCAGATCAGGAGGTTCGCCATCCTCGACCGAGACCTGTCGCAGGAGGACGGTGAGCTGACGCCGACCCTCAAGGTGAAGCGCAAGGTCGTCCACACCGTCCACGAAGGCCTGTACCAGGAGCTGTACTCGTAGTCGCGCGGACGCTGGGCGCACGCCGGTGTGCCCAGCGTCACCGTTGTGCGAAGTTGATCAACGGGGGATGCTCGGGTGTCCGCGCGTCCGGGGGGACGCGCGCCGAGAGCCTGGGGCCGAAGTTGTCGTTCCTGCCGTCCTTCGAGGACCACACGGGTACGGTCGCGTGACCATGCCCGAAGACCTGACCGAGTTCCGCCGCTGGATCCTCGCCGTCCTCGACGGCGTCGGCGCCGACTCCATCCGCCAGATCCGCTACCTCCGCTCCGTCGGGGTGGGGGTGGACGAGCTCGTGCTGGAGCTGGACGACGCCGTCGTCACCGCCCAGGCCAAGAACCGGGAAGGCCTGCTGGGCCAGGAGGAGCTCCGGCTCATCGAACGGGTGGGCGAGCACGTCGACGCCCTGCCGCCCAGTCCAGGTCCACTGTGGACGGAGTCCGCGCTCGGCGAGGCGGCCCAGTGGCGCGAGCTGCGCGAGGCGGCTGCGCAGGCCCACGCCGCGCTGACGAGGATGTGGGCGGACGCCTAGTGCGGGCTCACGTCCTCCCCGGCGGTGGCGCGGTCGTGCCTCGGACGATGATCTGCGTCGGCAGCGTGACCCGCGGCGCGGGGTCGCCCGCGGTGTCGAGCCAGTCGAGCAGCATGTTCACCGCCGTCCTGCCCGCGGGGGCGAGCGGCATCCGGACCGTGGTGAGCGCGGGCGACGTGAGGGCCGCGTAGGTCAGGTTGTCGAAGCCCGTCACGCTGACGTCACCCGGCACGGAGACCCCCCGGTCGCGGAGCCTGGCCAGCACGCCGAGGGCCATGATGTCGTTGTGCGCCATGATCGCGGTGACCTCGGCGGCCAGCGCCAGGTCGGCCGCCTGGAGACCGCCCTCGTAGCGCGGGGCGAACGGGCCCAGCTCGACGAGGTCGACGCGGTGCTCCGCCACGGCGTCCGCGAGACCGCGGCGGCGTTCGGCGTTGGACCACGCCGTGCGCGGGCCGTTGAGGTAGGCCACGCGCGAGTGGCCGAGCGCGACGAGGTGCGCGACCACCTGGAGCACGCCGTCCGCGCCGTCCATCACGGTGCTGGGGACGCCGGGCAGCCGGTGGTTCAGCAGCACCAGCGGTGTCGTGGCCGCGACCGAGGTGATCTGGGCGTCGGTCAGGCCCGGTGAGCACAGGAGCAGGCCGTCGACCTGCTTGGCCATGGCCCGCACCAGCTTGATCTCGGCGGCGGGGTCCTCGTCGCTGTCCGCGACGAACACCGCGTGGTCGGTCTGGGCGGCGCGGGCCTGCGCCGCCTTCAGGATGCCGGTGTGGAAGGGGTTGTCGAGGTCGGGCACGACGATGCCGATGTTGCCGGTCTTGCCGGTGATCAGTCCTCGGGCCGCGCGGTTGGGCTGGTAGCCGAGTTCCGCGGCGGCGGCCAGCACCCGCGACCTCGTGTCGGGGCGGACCAGGTCGGGGGAGGACAGCGCGCGCGACACCGTCGCCACGGACACGTGAGCCCGGCGTGCCACATCGCGGATGGTGATCGTCACGGTCGCCCATCCAACCGCAATTGTGACGAAAGCTCGCGATTGGGGTGCCGTTGAACCGAATCCGGGGGAGCCCCGTTTCCCAGGTGCAGGTCACGTGGAACCGCGGGCCTTCCCGAACGTCCAGGAGGGCCGCTCGTGCGCACGAACCGCGATCTACCCGAACCGGCGGCCGTCGCGATCGTCCCCGACCATGGCCGTTGACGTCCGCGTGCCGCCGTGGTCACCCCAGGAGCCCGAGCTGAACGAGACGACGATGCATCGAGACCCACCGTTCGACCTGCCGCCCGAGGCCGCGCTCGACGGCCGCCCCGACGGCGGCGACCTGCTGCTCCAGCGCACCCTCGGCCGCGTCCGGCACGAGAAGGCGCGCGAGGGCAGACGGCGGCAGACCTTCGCCGTCGTGGTGTCGACGAGCCTGCTGGCCGCGGCGCTCGCGGGCGGTGTGGTGATCGGCAGGCACCTGGCCGGCGAGCCGACCGCGCTGGTGGTCGGCGGGATCGCGAACGGCGCGAGCCTGAGCGCCGTCGTCACGCCCGCCGACGGCTGGTCGCGGCTGCGGGTCACCGTCAAGGGCGTGCGCGCGGGTGAGTGGTGCAGGCTCGTGGTCACCGACGTGCACGGCGGGCGGTTCGTCGTGGGCAGCTGGATCGCCGGGACCGGCGAGCCCGGCCGGGGCGTCACCCTCGACGGGTCGGCGCTGGTCGCCGCCGACGACCTGGAGGCCGTGAACGTCGAGTCGGTCGACGGCCGGGTCCTGGTGACCGCCCGCGCGTAGGTCGCGGATCGCCGTCGGGGGTAGCCGGGGCGGTGGTGCGGCGTGTTGGTTAGCTGTCGTGGTGTTCCGAACGATGCCGCTCCTGGCCGTGGTCCTGCTGGCGGCGTGCACGACGCGGGGTACGACCCCCGCCGACGACCACTTCGTCCGGATCGAACAGGTCCAGGCCTCCTCGGGTGGGGCCGCTCCCGGCCCCGACGCGTCCACGGGCGTGGTGACGTCGTCGTGCGGGCGCAACGCCGAGCGCCACCTCAACGCCGACAACGCCGTCATCTCGCCCGGTCTGCCGAACGGCGCGCACCACACCCACGAGTACGTCGGCAACCTGTCCACGGACGCGTTCTCCACGCCCGAGAGCCTCGCCGCCGCGACGACCACGTGCGCGGGCGGTGACCTGTCCTCCTACTTCTGGCCGGTGCTGCGGCTGACCGACGTCGTCGGCCACGACGACCACGCCGAGGGCGGCGGGGTGCACGGCAACACCGGCGAGGTGCTGCCGCCGGAGTCGGTGACCATCACGTTCAGCGGCAACCCGGTGAGCAAGGTCGTGCCCCTGCCCCGGTTCCTGCGCACGATCACCGGCAACCCGTCCGCCGCCACCAGCGGCGGCCTCAACGCCAACGCCAAGTGGGGCTGCTCCGGGTTCGTCGACCGGTTCACGGCGAAGTACCCGCGCTGCCCGGCGGGCAGCAGGGTGCTGCGCACGTTCGACTTCCCCGGCTGCTGGGACGGCCGCAACGTCGACAGCACCTCCCACCGCGACCACCTCGTGCCCGCCTCGGCGAACGGCGCGTGCCCGCCGACGACGTTCCCGGTGCCGCGCCTGCGGCTGGTGGTCTCCTACGACGTGCCGTCCGGCAGGCCGTTCGCCGTGGACAGCTTCCCCGACGAGCACCGCGACCCGATCACCGACCACGCGATGTTCGTGAACGTGTTCCCCGACGACGCGATGACCCGCCTGGCGGGGTGTGTGAACGAGGGGCGCGCGTGCGGCCCAGAATGATCCGGGAAGTTCTCGCCGATCCCGTGAACCACGGCGGCCCCGCAGCCGTGTGTGCGGGGACAGGGTTGATGAGAGGAGTGGGTGGATGGCGGCACTGTGGTCCCGCAAACGGGAGGCCGCGGCCGACGAGGCGCTGATCCGATCGCTCTACGAGGAGCACGGTCGGGCTCTGCTGGCCTACGCGACGCGGTTGACCGGCGACCGGGCGGCTGCCGAGGACGTGGTCCAGGAGACCCTCCTCAGGGCCTGGCGCCACCCCGACGCGCTCGTCAACGGGAAGGGATCGGTGCGCGGCTGGCTGCTCACCGTCGCCCGCAACATCGTGACCGACCGCATCAGGGCGAAGGCCGCCCGACCGCAGGAGGTCGCGGAATCGCCCGCGACACCGCCGGTCGAGCGCGACCACGCCGAGTCGGTGGTGAACTCCGTCGTGGTGCTCGAAGCGCTCGACCAGCTCTCCTCCGACCACCGCGACGTCCTGCGGGAGATCTACTTCAACGGGCGCAGCGTCTCGGAGGCCGCCCAGGCGCTGGGCGTGCCACCGGGAACGGTCAAATCCAGATCGCACTACGCCTTGCGCGCCCTGCGCGAGACGTTCGCCGGACAACAGGTGGCCTTGAAGGGGGTGGCCGGATGACCACGCAGCACGAACCACAACTGCTGGGCGCCTACGTGCTGGGAGCCCTTGACGAGCAGGAGGCGCGGGCCGTGGAGGACCACCTCTCCCGCTGCCCGGCGTGCCGGGGCGAGCTCGACGAGCTGAGGGCCATCGAGGCCACGCTCGGCGACGTCCCGCCGGAGGCGCTGCTCGACGGACCGCCCGAGGGCGGTGACCTGCTGCTCCAGCGCACGCTGCGGCAGATGCGGACGGAACGCGGTGGCGCGGTCCGGCGCAGGCAGTTCGCACTCGGCGCGGCGGCGGCCGTCGTCGCCGCGGTCGTCCTCGGCAGCGGTGTCGTGGTCGGCCGCAGCACCGCTCCCGTCACGGAGGCGCTGCCCGGTCCGACGTCGTCGGCCGCCACGCCCCCCGCGGGTACGAAGGTCGCCACGTTCGCCGACCCGTCCACCGGCGCCCGGATGACCGTCCAGGTCAAGCCCGCTGCGGGCTGGGTCCGGGTCAACGCGGGCATCGGCGGGATCCCGCAGAACGAGAAGTGCCGGTTGTTCGTCGTGGCGAAGGACGGCCACCGCGAGGAGATTGGTAGTTGGCTGGTCTCGAAGGCCGGGGAGGCCGAGGGCACGAACCTCGACGGTTCCGCCCTCATCGCCCCGGACGACGTGGCCGCTGTCGAGGTCGAGAACTTCGACGGCAAGAAGTTCGTCAGCGTCAAGGTCTAGGCCACGTGCGCGCCGCCTCCGCAGGGGAGGCGGCGCGCACGGCAACCGCGCTCTCGGGCGCGGACCGCCCGGCGCCCCGTGCCGCCTCTGCAGGGGAGGCGGCACGGGGCACCGGGCTCCACGGCGTCAGGGCGTCAGGGCGTCAGGGCTTCAGGGCGTCAGGGCTTCAGGGCTTCAGCACGACCTTGCCGACGGTCTCCCGGTTCTCCAGCGCCCGGTGGGCGCGGGCGGCGTCGGCCAGCGGGAAGGTCGAGCTGACCACCGGCGTGAGCCTGCCGCTCGCGGCGGCGGCCAGCGACCGTTCCTCCAGTTCCCGCAGGCGCCCCAGGACGTTCGGCCCGAGCGCCGCGACCGCCGTCAGGCTGCGCGTGAACAGCTCGTCGCTGGTGAACCTCGTCGGTTCCGACCCCAGCGCCCAGCCGAACAGCACCACCCGGCCGCCGGGCACGAGCAGGTCGAACGCGGCCCGGCCGATCGCCCCGCCGACGGCGTCGAGCACGACCGTGACCCCTTCGAGGTCGCGGTCCCAACCGGGTTCGGTGTAGTCGACGGCCACGTCGGCGCCCAGGCTCCGGACGAGCTCGACCTTCTCCGGTCCCCCCGCCGCGCCCACCACCCGCGCCCCGACGGCGTGCGCCTCCTGCACCGCCAGGGCCCCGATCCCGCCCGCCGCGGCGAGCACCAGCACCACGTCGTCCGGCCGGATCCCCGCGCCGTCGAACACGCCCATCGCGGTCCGGCCGGTGCCGATCATCGCCACCGCCACGTCGTCGGACACGTGGTCCGGCAGGGCGTGCAGCGCCTCGACGTTCGCCACCGCCAGCTCCGCGTACCCGCCGCTCGCGAGGCCGAGGTGCGCCACGACCCTGCCGCCCAGCCACGCCGGGTCGACGCCGTCGCCCAACGCGGTCACGACACCCGCCACCTCCCGCCCCGGCGTCATCGGCAGGGCGGGCGGCGGGAACGGACCCCGACCCACCCCGGCCCGGATCGTCGTGTCGACCACGTGCACCCCGGCGGCGGACACGGTGATCCGCACCTGGCCCGGACCGGGCACGGGGTCGGGCACCTCGACGAGGCGCAGGTTCTCGGCGGGGCCGAAGGCGTGCTGGCGGATGGCGTGCACGGAGGTCTCCTCTGTCCGGTGGTCGCCCGAACGTAGGAGCTCCAGTCAAGTGGAGGTCAAGGATCCCCCGACGCCGTCAGGCCGCGCTGAGCACCCCGACCCGCCTGCTCGTCGTCAGCGTGCTGCCGGGCGTGCCCGTGTAGCTGCCCGACGTCGGCGGCACGTCCGCGTAGTCGCGGCCGGTCGCCACGGTCAGGTAGTCCGCGCCCGCGCGCCCGCCGTTGCACGGGTCGAAGGGGACGGCCACGGCGGCGTCGCCGTGCCGCACGACGACCTCCGTCCAGCCGTGGGTCCCGCCCTCGCCGAGCAGGTGGCCGGACACGTACCGCGCGGGCACGCCGAGCAGGCGGCACAGGGTGATCATGACGTGCGCCGAGTCCTGGCAGACGCCGCGACCGCCGCCGAGCGCCTCGGCTGCCGTCGTCTCGACCGTCGTCGTGCCGGGCTCGTAGCGCAGGGCCTCGTGCACCAGCGCGCAGACGCGTTCGGCCCGCTCCAGCGGCGTGCCCCCGCCCACGCCCGCGGCGAGGTCGCGCAGGCGGTCGTCGGGTGCGGTCAGCCGGGTCGGGCGCAGCAGGCGGGGGTCGTGCAGCACGGACGCGGGCAGGTGGACCGGACCGTCCGACCGGACCCGCTCCAGCAGCGCGACGACGCCGAAGCGCACACCCTCCTCGACGCGGTCGGCCCGGACGCGCACCACGGTGTTGCCGTGTCCGTCCCGCCGGGACCGGCGCCGGACGGCCGCGCCCGTCACGTCCAGCCGGTGCGCGCGGCGGTGCTGGTTCCCGTGCCGGGCGGGCGGAACGACCACGAGCCGGTGGTCGAGCCGGTCGATCGGCCGGTCGTAGCCGTAGTGGAAGCTCTGCTCCAGCACGTAGGTGACGCGCTCGGCACCCTCCAGGTCCACGGAGGTGTGGTCCAGCAGCGGACGGGACAGCAGTTCGGCACTCGGCGTCACGGGGTGCCTCCTCGGCGTGGACCACTCCGGTGCAGCGTAAGACGGCCGCCCCCGCGGCCACCACGACGTCGGACGCGTCACGGCCTACCGGTCCACGCCCCAGGGGAGCCCCAGCACCACGACGTGGGGCCCCTGCCAGGCCAGCGCCTCGGCCAGGTCCTCGCGCACCGTCGAGGGGGTGCTGCCGGTCGCGGGCACGCCCAGCGCGTGCGAGATGCCGAGCAGGTCCGCTTCCCCGTCCACCACGAGCCACGTCACCCGCAGGTCGTGCCGCCGGGCCGTGGCGAGTTCCCTCAACCCCAGGGCGGCGGTGTCGCCCCCGGACACCGCCAGCACCGGCACGTGGTCCCCCAGCGCCACCGCGGCCCCCAGCGCGGCGGGCAGGGCGTAGCCCACGCCGTCGGGCGTCCCGCACATCGCGGAGTCCCGCGGGTCCCAGGCGGACCAGGGTCTGTCCCCGAACACCGTCCGGTCCCAGAAGGTCGGCGAGTCGTCGGGCACCGCGGCCCGGATCGCCTCCAGCTCGGGTTCCGGCCGCCGCACCAGGTGGAGCAGGGCCCGGACCGCGGCCTCCCCGGCGTCGCCGGTCCTGGGCCGCACGGTCTCCGCCAGTCCCGCCAGGACGAACCGCGCGTCGCCGTGCACGCCGTTCTCGCCCACCCGTTCCGGGTCGACGTCGACCCGGACGACGTTGTCGCGGGGGGTGTCCAGCCCGGACCCGACCACGAGCAGCAGGTCGGCCTCCTCCAGGAACCGGGTGGTGTGCTCGTCGGAGAGCCACGACTGCGCGGACAGCGGGTGCTCCCAGGGGAACGCGCCCTTGCCGCCGAACGTCGTCACCACGGGCGCGCCCAGCGTCTCCGCCAGCGCCAGCAGCTCCGTCCGCGCGTCCCCGCGCAGCACGCCGCCGCCCGCGACCACGACCGGCCGCTCCGCCCCGTCCAGCCGCCGCGCCACCTCCTCGACCCGACGGGGCTCGGGCACGACCGCGTCCGGGCACGACACGATCGCCGCGACCGACGGGGTCGAGGCCCGTCCGCGCAGCACCTCCTCGGGCACGCGCACCCACACCGGGCCGAACGGCGCGGTCGCGGCCACGTCCCACGCGCGCGCCACCGCCTCCGCGATCTCGGCGGCGTTCGCCACGGTCTCGCTGTGCTTCACCGGCACCGGCGCTTCCCGCACGCCGACCGCGAGCACGGCCGCGGACCCGATGAGCGCGTCCACGGTCCCCGGCAGCAGCAGCGGGGTCACGTCACCCGTGAGGCGGGCGTGGCCGTCGGCGGTGAACGCCGGGTCGGGGCCGTCCACGTAGCGCAGCTTCGACCGCCCGACCGCCTCGAACGGCCCGAGCGCCAGCGGGCCGAACACGGTGCGGGCTCCCAGCGCCACCAGCGCCTCGGCCAGCACGTCCCCTCCGGTGCGTTCGCTCACCGGCACCTCCCCATCTCGTTCAGCGCCACCAGGGACACCAGGTCGTAGGCGACGTGCGCGGCGGCGACCGACGTGATGTCGGCGTGGTCGTAGGCGGGCGCGACCTCGACGACGTCCGCGCCGACCACGTTCGCCCCCGCGAGGCCGCGCAGGATCTCCAGCAGTTCCCTGCTCGTCAGGCCGCCCGCCTCCGGTGTCCCGGTGCCGGGGGCGTGGGCGGGGTCGAGCACGTCGATGTCGACCGACACGTACAGCGGCCGGTCGCCGATCCGCTCGCGCAGGGCGTGCGCCACCTCGTCCACCCCTCGTCGCATCACGTCGGCGGACGTGACGACACCGAACCCGAGCCGTCGATCCTCGTCCAGATCGCGCTTGCCGTACAGCGGTCCCCGCGTGCCGACGTGGGAGAGGGCCTCGGTGTCCAGCAGGCCCTCCTCCACCGCGCGGCGGAACGGCGTGCCGTGCGTGTACGGCTCGCCGAAGTAGGTGTCCCACGTGTCCAGGTGCGCGTCGAAGTGCAGCAGCGCCACCGGGCCGTGCCGGAGCGCCACGGCCCGCAGCAGCGGCAGCGCGACGGTGTGGTCGCCGCCGATCGTCACCAGCGTCGCGCCCGCGTCCATCAGACCGGACGCCTGGAGTTCGATCTCGGCGACGGCCGCGCCGATGTCGTAGGGGGTGCAGGCGATGTCTCCCGCGTCGACCACCTGGCACGCCTCGAACGGCGACACGTCCAGACCGGGGTGGTAGGGCCGCAGCAGGCGGCTCGCCTCGCGCACGGCCGTGGGGGCGAAGCGGGCGCCGGGGCGGTAGGAGACGCCGGTGTCGAACGGGACGCCGACGACCGCGACGTCCGCGCGCGGGACCTGGTCCAGGCGGGGCAGGCGGG
Source organism: Umezawaea sp. (assembly GCF_057122925.1). Classification (NCBI taxonomy): domain Bacteria; kingdom Bacillati; phylum Actinomycetota; class Actinomycetes; order Pseudonocardiales; family Pseudonocardiaceae; genus Umezawaea; species Umezawaea sp. The sequence continues at coordinate 75,096 of NZ_DBNGPQ010000103.1, forward strand.
CGAACGTGGCGGGCCCGGCGAACCGGGGCACGACCGAGGAGTCCACCGGACCCAGGGGGGGCCGCGCCGTGCCGTGCACCGGAACCACGTCGCAGTCCTCCCCTTGAACCGTTGTGCTCCAGACCATAGGAAGCGCACGCTTGGGCGGTAAGTGGACCATTCGCACAACGCGGAGCAGTCCGTTGTGCACTTCGGAGGAAGCCATGGTCATGCGCACCGTCCCGCTCGCCGCACTGGTCGACCGCGCCGACCTCGGGCTCACCGTGCTCGTCGGCGAGGACGACCTGGACCGCCCGGTGTGCTGGGCGCACGTCAGCGAACTCGTCGACCCGGTGCCGTACCTGCTGGGGCAGGAACTGCTGCTCACCGCGGGGGTGACCCTCCCGGACGACCTCGACGCCTACGTGTCGGGGCTGGTCGGCCGCGGTGTCTCCGCGCTCGGCTTCGGGGTCACGCCGGTCCACAACGCCGTGCCCGCCGACCTGGTCGCCGCGTGCCGCGCGCACGGGCTGCCGCTGGTCGCCGTGCCGCCGGGGACGCCGTTCCTCGCGGTCAGCCAGGCCGTGGGCGCCGCGCTGGCCGAGGCGCAGAACGCGGAGCTGCGGCTGCTCGCCGACAGCCAGCGCGCGATGACCAGGGCCGCGGTCCGGCCGGGGCCGGTCGACGGCACCCTCGCCGCGCTCGCCGAGGCGCTGGGGTGCTGGGCGCTGCTGCTCGACGCCGACGGCGAGGTGCTGGCCAGGACCTCGGGGGCGCCCGCGCCCACGGACGACGTGCTGGGCCTGGCCGACCGGGTCGGCGCCGGGCGGGGACCGCGCAGCGCGGGCACCAGGGTCGACGCCGACCACGTCGTGCTGACCCCGGTCGAGCAGATCGGGCGGCGCCCGTCGGTGCTGGTGATCGGTCGGGCGCGGGCGCTGTCGGTGGCCGACCGGGCCGTGGTCGCGGTGGCGCTGGCCCTGCTCGCGCTGCTGGGCCACGACCCCGACCCGGCCGCCCGGCTGGCGGCCAGGCTGGTGTTCGGCGGCGACCCGGCCGAGCTGCTGGAGCGGCTGGTGGGCGACTCGTCGTTCCAGGTCGTCGCCGGAGCGGGGGAGGAGCGGTACGAGCGGCTGGCCGAAACCCTCGGCACCCCGCTCGTCGACGTGCTCCCCGAGGGGTTCCGCGCCGTCGTGGCCTCGGGTTCGGTGACCGGCCCCGACCTGGTCGTCGGCGTGAGCGCGCCCGCGACCGCGGCCGAACTCCCCGCCGCGGAGCGGGAGGCGGCCGCGCTGCTGCGCCAGGCCCGCGCCACCGGCCGGTCCGAGTGGGCGCGGGAGGGCACCGGCATCGCCACCCTGGTCGACCCGGCCAGCGCCCAGCGGTTCGCGTGCAGGCTCCTCGCGCCGCTGGCCGACCACCGCTCGCCGTCCGCCGCCGAACTCGTCGAGACGGCGCGGGCGTGGCTCGCCCAGCACGGCAACTGGGACCGCAGCGCCGCCGCGCTCGGCGTGCACCGCAACAGCGTCCGGCACCGCATGGGACACGTCGAACGCGCGCTCGGGCTGGACCTCTCGCTCGCCCAGCACCGCACCGACCTGTGGTGCGCGATCAACTGGCTGCCACCCGGCTGGCCCGTTCCGGAACAGGCTGAATAAATGCTTTGCCGATAGCGCGGACGTCGTTCATAGTTGTGCCACACGACGAACGGAGGTGGGGATCATGAAGCAGCGGGAAGAGGAGTGGACCGGCGCGGCGACGCGATTCCGGCATCTCGTTCGCGATCGGCGCTTCCGGTGGTGACCTGCGGTTAGGTCGCGACGGGGAGCCGTCGATCGGGAAACCGGTCGGCGGCTCTTCTGCATTCGTGACAATTCGGATATCCCAATGGCTCAGCTGGACAGAGCGCGGCACTACGAATGCCGAGGTCCCTGGTTCGAATCCAGGTTGGGATGCTGCCGACGAGTTCGGGGAAGGGGTGCGGGCGTCATCAGCCGCTCCTTCTTCGCGGGTTCGGCGACCAGGCGTGTTCGTCCAGTGGTCAGGACGTCGGACTCTCACTCCGGAAACACGGGTTCGACTCCCGTACGCGCTGCTGCCCGGCCTTCATGGGGTGGGTCGGGTACACCTCGGCACGGCGAGGTCTGCTGGTTGAACTCCTGTCCGGTACCGGCGGGGAGCGGGTCCGTGCTCGCCCGCTCCCCGTCCGGACCAGGCCTCCGCGGCCCCTGAGGAGGGGTGGGCGGTGCGCGTTCGACTCGCGCCGGAGGTGCTGAGATCGATCCCGAAGTGGACGAGGGGCCGGGTTGTGAGCCCGGTGCGAGTGGGTTCGAGTCCCACCGATCTCCCCAAACATCGATTCACCCGGTTTCACCCAGCGTGTTTGTTCGGTGTGTGATCCGGGTAACCGCCCGTCATGAGGAACTCGACTGCTGGGCGTGTCAAGGTCAAGGTCGCCGGCCTGCAACCGGCACAGGTGTTGGTGGCGCTCATGTCCCTGCTGTTCATCGCGGCGGGCGTGGTGGGCTTCCTTCGCACGGGTTTCGGCGACTTCGCGGGTGAGGACCACGCGATGCTGCTCGGGTTCGCCGTCAACCCACTCCACAACGTCGTCCACCTGGCGTTCGGCGTGCTCGGCCTGCTGCTGGCGGGCAGCTCCGCCCTGGCCCGCACGTACGGCTGGGTGCTGTTCATCGCCTACGGCGCGGTGTTCGTCTGGGGCCTGATGCTCGCGGGCGTCATCTCGTCCAACCCCGTGTCCGGGCTGGGCAACCCGCTGGCGCTCAACTCCAACGACAACTGGCTGCACCTCGGCTTCGCCGCGGTCGGCCTGCTGATCGCCGTGCTCCCGGCCCGCCGCAAGGTCATCGTCGACGAGCCCGAGCCCGAGTTCGTCGAGCGGCCCGCGGGCGAGCCGGCGCACGACCGGATCGTGCCCGAGCGTCCTGCCGACCACGACGTGCACGACCCGGCGGTGCGCGACCGCCACGCGGTCACCGAGCCGCACGCGGACCCCGTGCCCGTGCAGCACACCCCCGAGCACGGCACCAAGCCGATCCCGACCACCCCGACGGACGTGAAGAGCCACCGGGTGGGTCATTGACCCGGCTGGGTGCCTCGGACGCGGCCCGACTGGAAGCGGCCACCCGCACCCTGAGGGCGCTGGACTACGAGCACGGCGGAGGCGCATGCGCCTCCGCCGTGCTCGCCCAGCTGACGACCGGCCGCCGGCTGCTCGGCGACACCGTGTCCCCCGACGTGGCCGCGCGGCTCCAGCTCGCGCTGGCGGACCTGCACAACCTCGCGGGCTGGATCTCGTTCGACCTCGGTCGGGCCGAGGCCGCCAAGGCCCACTTCCACGCCGCGCTGGACCTGGCCGACGCCGCGGACAACCAGTCGCTCGCGGCGAACGTGCACTACCGGCTCGGCCGGGTCCACCTGCACCACGACCGGATCGCCGACGCGCTGAGCGAGTTCGACGCGTCCGCGCGGGTGGCCGGTGCCTCCGGCGCGGAGCTGGAACTGGCCATCGTGGACGCCAACCGCGCCTGGGCGCACGCCAAGCGCGGTGACGCCGAGCAGGCCGAGCGGTTCCTGGCGAGCGCGCACGACGCGTTCGCGGCGGCCGAGCCGGAGCGCGCGCCCGACTGGGCCCGCTTCTTCAGCGCCGCCGACCTCACCGGCATGACCGGCACCGTGCACGCGAGCCTCGCCGAGGCGGGCGACGTCCGGCACGTCGAGCAGGCCGTGCCCGCGCTGCGGGAGGCCGTGAACGGCTACGGCGAGGACATGGCCCGCAGCCGGGTGTTCGGCATGATCGAGCTCGCGGTCAGCACCCTCCTCGCGGGCGAGGTCGACGCGGGCGTCGAAGCGGGCAACGAGGCCGTGGGCCAGGCGGTCCCGATCCGCTCGGCGCGCACCGCCGACCGGATGGCGCCGCTGCGCAGGGCGGCGAGCGCGCGCCCCGACCACGACGGCGCCAGGGAGCTGGCGCGGCGCGTCGAGGCGTTCGGCGCAGCCTGACCGATCACCCCGTCCGCCCAGGCCCATAGGGCAGCCCTATGCCCTCGTCCGGTACCGCGGCACGGCAGCTCCCGCCGCCTACTGTGGCCGGATGACCGCTGTCGACGACGTGCGCTACTGGCGGCACCCCGCGGTGTCGGGCGTGCACCTGCTGCGCGCGCACTACGTGAACCACGGCTTCGGCAGGCACAGCCACGACACGTTCGTCCTCGGCGTCGCGACCACCGGCGTGGAGGAGCTGTGGCTCGGCGGGCAGGTGCACCGGGTGCGGCCGGGCGGGCTCGTGATGATCAACCCCGGCGTCGTGCACACCGGGCGGCCCGCCGACGAGGGCGGGTGGGCGTACCGGGTCTTCTACCCGGACGTCGACGTGGTGGCCGAGGTCGCGGGGACCCCGAACCCGTGGTTCACCGAGCAGGTCGTCTACGACGCGGACGCCGCCGCCGCGCTCGTCGCCGCCCACCGGGCCGCCGAGTCGGCCGACCCGCTGGCCGCGGGCTCCCTGCTGGGGCACGCCCTGTCCACCCTGCTGCGCGCGTACGGCGGCGAACGGTCGCCGGTGCCCGCGGGTGGGGGCCGGGACGTGGAGGCGGCGCGGGAGATCCTGCACGAGCGGCTGGCGGAGCCGCCCAGCCTCGCGGAACTGGCGGCCGAGGTCGGCACCGGGCAGTTCGCGCTGCTGCGGGCGTTCCGCGCCCGGCACGGGCTGCCGCCGCACGCGTACCTCAACCAGCTGCGGGTCCGCAGGGCGTGCGCGCTGCTCGACCAGGGCACGCCCGTCGCGCGGGCGGCCGTGGAGGTCGGGTTCACCGACCAGTCGCACCTGGCCCGGCACTTCCGGCGGATCGTCGGGGTCCCGCCCGGCCACTACCGGCGCAAGAACGTACAAGATCGGCCCTGACGCCCCGACCTAGCCTGCCGCCATGTTGGAACCGGACCGGGAGACCCGGCGTGCGTGGACCGACGCGGTGGGCGCGTTCGTGGAGGACTTCGTCGCGGGGCTGGCCAAGGCGCCCGCCTCCGAACCGGGGCCCGCGGACCTGCGCGAGTTCCTCGCGGAGCCTGCGGAGCGGCCCGGCACCTTCGACGAGCTGCTCGCGACCTTCGGCCGGGCGGCGGGCTACGCGGTGGAGACCGCCGGTCCCGGCTACCTCGGCTACTTCCCGGCGGGCGGGCTGCTCAGCTCCGTGCTCGCCGAGACGCTGGCCCAGGCGGTGAACCGCTTCACCGGCGTGGCCGACACCGCGCCTGCCCTGGTCGCGATGGAGCAGGCGGTCGTCCGCTGGTTCTGCCGCCGCTTCGACCTGCCCGACGGCGCGGGCGGCGTGATCACGTCCGGCGCGTCGATCGCGACGCTGGCCGCGCTGACCGCCGCCCGCGAGGACCGGCTCGGCGGACCCGACCCGCTCGGCACGATCTACGTCACCGAGCACACCCACTACTGCGTGGCGAAGGCCGCGAGGATCGCCGGGTTCACCTCGGCCCAGGTGCGCGTGGTGCCGGTCGACGAGGGCCTGCGGATGGACCTCGCCGCGGCGCGGGCCCTGATCACGGAGGACCGCGAGCGCGGGCTGAAGCCGTTCTTCCTGGTCGGCACGGCGGGGTCGACCAGCACCGGCACCGTGGACGGGCTGGACGGGCTGGGGGTCCTCGCGCGGCGCGAGGACCTGTGGTTCCACGTCGACGGCGCCTACGGCGGCTCGTTCCAGCTCACCGACCGCGGCCGGGCCGTCCTGCGCGGCGTGCACCGGGCCGACTCGATCACCCTCGACCCGCACAAGGGCCTGTTCCTGCCCTACGGCACCGGGCTGCTGCTGGTCCGCGACGAGGACCGGCTGCGGAGGGCGCACGCCGCCGACGGCCACTACCTCCAGGACCTCGACCGCGAGCACGACCTGCCCGACTACGCCGACCTCGGGCCCGAGCTGACCAGGGAGTACCGCGGGCTGCGGCTGTGGCTGCCGCTGCACCTGCACGGCGTGGCCGCGTTCCGCGCCGAACTGGACGAGAAGCTCGACCTGGCCGCGCTGGTGCACCGGGAGCTGTCGGCCGACCGGAACCTGGAGGTGCCGCTCGCGCCCGACCTCACCGTGACGGTGTTCCGCTCGCCGTTCGGCGACGCCACCACCGAGCGGCTGCTGGAGCGCATCAACGGCACCCGGCGGATCTTCCTGTCCAGCACCCGCCTGGACGGGAAGCACACGCTGCGGCTGTGCGTGCTCAGCCACCGCACGCACCGCACGCACGTCGAGGAGGCCCTGGACATCGTCCGCCGGGCCGCCCGCGAGTGCTGACTGGCAGTATTGGTCCGGTGCCGACGATCACCGAGTTGTGGGACAAGCCGGACGCCGCGGTCGTCCTGGGGTCAGCGCTGGTGGCGCTGGTGCTCGTGCTCAGCAGGGGGATCTGGCGGATCAGCCGCAACGTCGTGACCATCGCCCACGAGGGCGGACACGCGCTGTTCGCGCTGCTCAGCGGTCGGAGGCTGTCCGGGATCACGCTGCACTCCGACACCTCGGGCGTCACCGTGTCGAGGGGTCGCCCGACCGGGTTCGGCATGGTCCTGACCGGGTTCGCGGGCTACGTCGCCCCGTCGCTGCTCGGCCTGGGCGGCGCCGCGCTGGTGGCCGTCGACCAGATCCGGCCGATGCTGTGGGGCAGCACCGCACTGCTGATCGCGATGCTGGTGATGATCCGCAACGTCTTCGGCGTGATCTCCGTCGTCGTCACGGGCGCGATCGTGTTCGCCGTGTCCTGGTTCGCGACCGTGGACGTCCAGAACGCCTTCGGCTACCTGTTCTGCTGGTTCCTGCTGCTCGGCGGCGTCCGCCCCGTGTGGGAGCTCCAGCGCAAGCGCGTGCGCGGCCGGGCCCCCAGCTCGGACGCCGACCAGCTGGCCCGCCTCACCGGCGTCCCCGGAACCCTGTGGGTGCTGGTGTTCGGCGCGGTCGCCCTCGCCTGCCTCTACTTCGGCGGGCTGCTCCTGCTCGACGTGTGACCGCCGGGGTCCGCTTCGTCACCGCGGGATCGGGGCGGTTCGGCGGCGGGCGGAAAACTCCCTGGTCGAACGGTTGAGGCGGGAGGAACCGAACGTCACCCGTAGCCCGATCGGTGAGAACCGGCAAAAAGCGGTATGGGACAGGTTTGCGCCCCGGCGGGCGCCGGGTAGTTCAGGGTCGCCGAACAGTTACCGCTGAGGAGACCGTGATGACCTGCACCACCCGCCTGCCCAAGCCGGTCGCCGACGTGTGGGACTGGCAGATGGAAGGACACTGCCGGGGCGCGAACAGCGCGATCTTCTTCCACCCGGACAACGAGCGGGGCTCCGCCCGCTCCGCGCGCGAGGACCACGCGAAGCGCATCTGCGCCGCGTGCCCGGTGCTGGAGCAGTGCCGCCAGCACGCGCTGGAGGCGCAGGAGCCGTACGGCGTGTGGGGCGGGATGGGCGAGGACGAGCGACGCAAGATCATCGCGTCGACCCGTCGTCGCCTCCGTGTCGCCTGAGCCGTCCAGGCTGTTCCCGCTATTCCTCCAGGCCGTCGCGAAGCTGGCGGAGCGTCTTCGCCAGCAACCGCGACACGTGCATCTGCGAGATGCCGATCTTGTCGGCGATCTGGGTCTGCGTCATGTTCCCGAAGAACCGCATGACCACGATCTTGCGCTCCCGGTCCGGCAGCTGTTCGAGCAGCGGGTGCAGCGCCTCCCGTTGCTCGATCACCTCCATCTCCGGGTCCTCGGCGCCGAGCGTGTTGCCGAGCGAGATCGAGCTGTCGTCCGCCAGCAGCATGTCGTCCAGCGACGCGCTGTGGTAGGCGTTGCCCGCAGCCAGCCCCTCGTGGACCTCCTCGCGGGTCAAGCCGAGGTGAGCGGCCAGCTCGCTGGGCGTCGGCGCCCTGCCCAGCGTCTGCGAGAGCCGTGACGACCCCGCGTTGATCGCCAGGTGCAGCTCCTTGAGCCGCCTGGGCATCCGCACCGACCAGCTGGAGTCGCGGAAGTACTTCCGGACCTCACCCATGATCGTCGGCACGGCGAACGACAGGAAGTCGCTGCCGCGCTCCGGGTCGAACCGGTCGACCGCGTTGATCAGACCCACGGTCGCCACCTGCACGAGGTCGTCGTGCGGCTCACCCCGGTTGCCGAACCTGCGCGCGATGTGCTTGGCGACCGGCAGGTGCTCGGTCACCAGTTCATCGCGCAGCCGCTCCCGGCGGGGGTCGTCCGCGGGCGTCGCCGCCAGCGTCACGAACAGCGGTGCCAGGTGGTCGTAGTCACCCCGTGTGCTGGAGGACGGCGTCGCGTCCCCGCTGGTCGAGACCGCGACCGCGGTCTCCGGAGTGGTCTCCGCGCCGGTTTCGGTCACGCATCCACCAACCCGCGCTTGACCAGGTCGATGTGCACCACGTACTCGTCCTCACCGGCCTGCGGCGCGACCCACGTCGTCACCGAGTCCACCAGCGCGCTCAGCACGCGCCAGCCGAAGCTGTCGCGGTCCGGCGGGGACGACCGCTTCGACGCCACCTGCGTCGACACCTGGACGACACCGTCGGTCACCACGAACCGCGCGCTCAGCACCGCGTCCGGCGCGGCCAGCGCGATCAGCGTGGAACACGCCTCGTCCACGGCGAGCTTGAGGTCCTCGATGGAGTCGAGGTCGAAGTCCTGCCGCATCGCGATGTCAGCGGCCACCGCCCGCACGATCGACAGCTGCGTGGGGTTGGCCGCCATGCGCAGCTCAACGCCCTGCAAGGTGCTTTCCGACTCACCGCGGTGCGGCTCCGTTTGCGACACGCTCACCTCGTAGTCCGTCCTGTAGTTCTGGCCATGGTCCTAGCACTACCCGAATCCGACCCGTTTCACACGTGTAAGAACGGTCTCGCGCGGGAAGCCCGTTTCGATGCGCGCCCAACCGCCTGCCGAGCGATCCGTGGACCACGTCGACGGCGCCGCCGAGCGCTTCGCCCTCGACTTCCGGACGCGCTCCGACAGCCTCGCGCGGATGCGGCGGTCGTTCGACGCCTGGCTGACCGGTGCGGGTGTCGACGACGACGTCGCCTACGACCTGCTCCTCGCCCTCAACGAGGCGGTGTCCAACTCGATCGAGCACGCCTACCCGCCCGGTGTCGACGGCACGGTGCTGGTCAAGGCCACCCTGGCGTCCGACGGCGCGGTGTGCGTGGTCGTGTCCGACGACGGCCGGTGGCGCGTGCCACCCGCCGCCCTGTCCGGCCGGGGCCGCGGCCTGCTCCTGATGCGCGAGAACGTCGACCAGGTCGTCGTCGACCGCACCTCGGCGGGCACGTCGGTCAGCCTGTGCCGCTCGCCGCGCCCCCGGCGCTCCGAGGCACTGGAAGCCCCGCCGGACGGCCACGAGGTGCTGGTCGAGGAACGCGGGTCCGGCGTGCGCGTCACGGTGCGCGGCGACGTGCCCGCGAGCGCGGGCGCCGCGCTGCGCCGCTCCCTGCTCACCGCGGCCCGCGGCGGCAGCGTGCCCGTCGTGGTCGACCTCGGCGGGATCGGCGCGGAGACGGCGGGGGCCGTGCACGCGGTGTTCTCCGTCGCCGACGCGGCGTGCGCGGCGGGCAACCGCCTCGTCGTGCTCGCCGAGCCGGGCACCCCCGCGTGGACGGCGCTCGCGGAGTCCGGGGTGCCGCTCGTGGCGGACGTGGTGTCGCCCACCGGGAGGTGACGCGTCAGCCGAGCGCCTCGTCGAGCGAGGCGTGCACCGCGAACACCTCACCGAGACCGGTGGCCACGATGGGCCTGGTCACGGCGCGGTCGGCGGCGACGACGCGGAACGCGATCCGCCTGGTTCTGCTCTCCTGCGCGGCTTCCACCAGCACGGCCAGTCCCGCCGATCCGAGGAACGACACCCCCGACAGGTCGAGCACGAACGTGCCCTCGTCGACGAGGTTGGTGTGGACGTACGTGCGCAGAGCCGGAGCCGACAGCATGTCGATCTCGCCCGAGACCGACACGACGGTGACATCCTGCGCCGGGTGGCTCACCGCGAGGCCGATGGCCTGCTCGTTGCGGCTCGCGTCCACGACGTTCGGATCCTGGACCGTCACGTGGGATCTCCCTCTTGTTGTGCCCGTGTGGATGGTGTGGGGAGTCCTGGGGGCACAAGCGACGCGACGCTACGCGTGTGTGCAGCGAAAAATGGCCGTGCGGGCCCGCCGGAACTCCCCGGCGCGGCTGTTGGCTCAACCGCTGCGAGACCTACCGTACGTAACGTGATGAACCATCACAAGGACCGGGGTACCCGCGAGTCCGGTGAGGTCGGTGCGCGGTCCGGGTCCCTCGGCCTGAGCTGGAAGTGGTTCGTCGGCCGGTCCGTCTCGCTCACCTGGTAGACGAACTCCAGGTCACGGGCGTCGAACTCCTCGAACCACCGGTCCCAGGTGATCGGGTCGATGTCGTCGTCGTAGTCGGGGAAGTCGAACCCGAGGCCCTTCGCGCGGTGCGCGATCGGCGCCGCTTCCCTGCTCTCCGCCCAGCGGCGGATCTCCAAGTGGTCGGTCGTGCTCAACCGTCTGACACCGGTCACGCAGCACCTCATCAGCCTGACCGCGGTCCGCACGGGGGACGGCCCCGTGTCCAGCGGTCGACACCCACGGTAGCCGAGGTCGGGCCTTCGAGGCCCGGTCCGGCCCGGTCCCGCGCGCCGCCACGCCGACCGTCCTCGCTGGTCAAGGTGTGTGTTTTGACACCCGTAGGACGAATCGACACGGGCGTGGGCCGCGGCCGGGTGGCCCTCCCGACGGGCAGGGGGCACCGGTTTCCACCCGTCCACGTCCGGCAGGCCGGGGCGCCGGAGCGGATCTACGCTCGGCCCATGCCGGACGCGACGCACCTGGACCACGGGCTCACGGCAGCGCAGGTGCGGGACCGCGTCGCGGACGGCCGGACCAACGACGTGCCTGCACGGGCCGGGCGCACGCTCGGCGACGTCGTCCGCGCCAACGTCCTCACCCGCTTCAACGCGGTGCTCGGCGCGCTGTTCGCCGTGATCGTCGTCGTCGGCCCCCTCAAGGACGGCCTGTTCGGCCTGCTCATCGTGGTCAACAGCCTGATCGGCATCGTCCAGGAGCTGAGGGCCAAGCAGACCCTGGAACGCCTCGCGGTCCTCGGCGAGGCCAAGCCCGTGGTGTGGCGCGACGGCGCGAAGGTCGAGGTCGGGGCGAACGAGGTCGTGCTCGACGACGTCCTCGAACTCGGCGCGGGCGACACCGTCGTGGTCGACGGCGTGGTCGTGGGCGCGGACGCGCTGGAGGTCGACGAGTCGCTGCTGACCGGTGAGGCCGACCCGGTCGTGAAGCGGCCCGGCGACCGGGTCATGTCCGGCAGCTTCGCCGTCGCGGGCACCGGCCGCTACCGCGCCACCGGGGTCGGCCGCGACGCCTACGCCGCGAAGCTCGCCGAGGAGGCGAGCCGGTTCACCCTGGTCAGCTCCGAACTGCGCACGGGCATCGACCGCATCCTGCGGTTCGTCACGTGGATCCTGCTGCCCGCGGGCGCGCTCATCACCTACAGCCAGCTCCACGGCCAGGAGGACCTGCGCTCCGCCCTGCGCGGGACGGTCGCGGCGCTCGTGCCGATGATCCCGGAGGGCCTGGTGCTGCTGACCAGCGTCGCCTTCGCCGTCGGCGTCGTCAGGCTCGGGCGGCGCGACTGCCTGGTCCAGGAGCTGCCCGCCATCGAGGGACTGGCGCGCGTCGACGTGGTGTGCGCGGACAAGACGGGCACGCTGACCGAGAACGGGATGCGGCTGGCCGAGGTGCGACCGCTGCTCGCCGGGGTCGACGCCGAGGAGGTGCTGGCCGCGTTCGCCGCGGCCGACCCCCGCCCCAACGCCAGCCTCCAGGCCGTCGCCGAGGCCTGTCCGCGCCCCCCTGGGTGGCCGGTCACGGCGTTCGCCGCGTTCTCCTCGGCCCGCAAGTGGAGCGGCGCGAGCTTCGGCCCCGCCGGGAACTGGGTGCTGGGGGCCGCCGACGTCCTCCTGCCGCCCGGCTCCGCCGCGCTGGCGACCGCCGAGGACCTGGGCGCGCGGGGCCTGCGGGTGCTGCTGCTGGCCCGCGCGTCCGTGCCGGTCGACGCCCCCACCGCGCCCGGCGGGGTCGAGCCGGTGGCGCTCGTCGTCCTCGCGCAGCGCGTGCGGCCGGACGCGGCGGAGACCCTGGCGTACTTCGCCGAGCAGGGGGTGGCGGTCAAGGTCATCTCCGGCGACAACGCGGTGGCCGTCGGCGCCGTCGCCGCGTCCCTCGGGCTGGTCGGGGCCACCGCGCCCGTGGACGCGCGGCGGCTGCCCGCCTCCCTCGGCGACGAGGTCGAGGAGGGCGCGGTGTTCGGCCGCGTCACCCCCGCGCAGAAGCGCGACGTGGTCGGCGTCCTGCGGGCCCGCGGCCACACCGTCGCGATGACCGGTGACGGCGTGAACGACGTGCTCGCGCTCAAGGACGCCGACATCGGCGTCGCGATGGGCTCCGGCAGCCCGGCGACGCGGGCCGTGGCCCAGATCGTGCTGCTGGACGACCGGTTCGCCACGCTGCCGTTCGTCGTCGCCGAGGGCCGCCGCGTCATCGGCAACGTCGAGCGCGTCGCCACCCTGTTCCTCGTCAAGACGGTGTACTCGGTGCTGCTCGCGATCCTCATCGGCGTCGTCGGCTTCCCGTTCCCGTTCCAGCCGCTGCACCTGACCCTCATCGGCGGCCTCACGATCGGCGTCCCCGCCTTCTTCCTCGCGCTCGCGCCGAACGGCGACCGCGCCCGCGGCGGCTTCGTCCGCCGGGTGCTGCGCACGGCCGCCCCGGTGGGCTCGATCGCCGCCGTGGCGACGTTCGCGGCCTACTGGACCTCCCGCGCGGTCGACAACGGCACCACCCAGGCGCAGGACAGCACGACCGCCGTCATCACCCTCTTCACCCTCGCGCTGTGGGTCCTCCTCGTCGTCGCACGACCACTCGTCTGGTGGAAGTTCGCGCTCGTCGCGACCATGGCCGCGCTGTTCCTCACCGCCCTGCTGACCCCGCTCGGCCGCTCGTTCTTCGAGCTGGACCCGACCAACGCCGGCTCGGTCTCGACGGCCCTGGTGGTCGCCCTCACCGGTGTCGCGGCGATCGAGTTTGTCCGCCGCTTGATGCCGTGACCTGCGGTGATGGTGAAGTTGATCAGTGCGGGTGTAGTTCGTCGAACGACGTGCGGCGCTCCCCGCGCGGTGAACGGTTGTCAGCTCGACCGGTCTGCCGACGGCCCGGCGTAATCGGCCGACAGCTCAGCGCCGACAGGTGCTCGGTGGGCGCGCGACCCCCTGGAACAACGGGTGTCCCCCGCCACAGTCCCGCAGAATCAGTGAGACGTGGATAACGCCGAACACCACGTCGACGACAGTCCCAGTGGAGGGATACAGATGAGCACCACCACGGAAACCAAGCCCGAGCCCGCGATGCCGAGGGCGGCGCGCACGACGAGCACCAGCGCGCTGCCCACCGCACCGTGCAGCGTCGTCTGGAGCAAGGGCCACGCCTACGTGCTCGAGGGTTTCCGCGCCCGCTGGGTGGGAGTCGACGACCGGGGCCGCCCGCAGGCGTTCACCGGGGCGGACCTCCAGCGCCGCGGCTGGACGTACACGCGGAGCAACTGACCGTTCTGGTCGGGCCGCGGATCGATGGGTCGCGCCAGGGGATGCGCCACGGGGCGCGTCGGTCGGGCCCTGGACGCGAACGGGCCGCTCTCGGACGATCGAGTGTCCGAGAGCCGAGGTTGCGGACGCCGGCCCGCCTGTCGACATCCGGCTGTTCCAGGAGTCGATTCCCCACCCGCGCGAGTCGACCGGTTCGCCGATTCTCACGGGCGTGCCGAGTCTGGACGAACAACTCCGACCGCTGGAGCCCGCTGCCGAAGGTGACGCCCGAGCCGACCGCCGGAACTTGACGCCCGAGCAGCCCGCTGCCGAAGGTGATGCCCGAGCCGACCGCTGGAACTCGCCGCCCGAGTCGGCTGTCGGAGCCGAACCAAGGTCCCCCGACCGGGTAGGCCCCGGAGTTCACCACCGCGACCGGGGTCCGGCAGTTCCGGGGCGTTCGTCGTCCCTCAGCAGGTAGGACCCGTCGTGGGTTCCGCCACCCACTCACCCGAAGCACCCGGCACCACCCGTGGCCGACATGGCCGGGTGACGTTCGACCTGCGGCATTAGCATTCCCGCGTGACCACCCGGTGCGGGCGGCGCGCCGACGGGGGAGTGTGAGTGACGTGGCCGAGACAGGTCAGGATCCGGGTGACCGGTGGGTGACCGTTCCGAACGCGTTGAGCGTGCTGCGCCTGCTCGGGGTGCCGGTGTTCCTCTACCTGCTGCTCGGCCCCCGTGCCGACGGGTGGGCGGTGGTGGTGCTCGCGCTCGCGGGCGCGTCGGACTGGCTCGACGGCAAGCTGGCGCGGTGGCTCGACCAGACGAGCGACCTGGGCAAGCTGCTCGACCCGGCGGCCGACCGGCTCTACATCTTCGCGACCCTGCTCGCCTTCGTGGTCCGCGACATCGTGCCGCTGTGGCTCGCGGCGATCCTGGTCGGCCGGGAACTGCTGGTCGGGGGTTTCCTGCTGGTCCTCCGCCACCACGGCTACGGGCCGTTCGAGGTCAACTACATCGGCAAGGCGGCGACGTTCAACCTGCTCTACGCGTTCCCGGTCCTGCTGCTCGCGCAGGGCGGGTCGACCGCCGCGCAGATCGCCCGGCCGATCGCGTACGCGTTCATGCTTTGGGGTGGTGCGCTGTACCTGTGGTCCGCCGGCCTGTACCTCTGGCAACTGGTGCTCGCCATGCGTCGATCCCCAGGGGTGGTGGCTGCCTGAACGGGTGAGCCACGTGGGAAGATCCTGCGTGCGAAGATCACCCTTCGACATGACGGACTCGTCCATCCGGGCGAGCGGGGAAGACCACCATGAAGGAGCGCGCCGCGGTGATTCCCGAGGAGCTCAAGTACACCGAGGAGCACGAGTGGGTGCAGCGCACAGGTGAGGCCACCGTGCGCATCGGCATCACGGACTACGCCCAGGAGCAGCTGGGTGACGTCGTGTTCGTCCAGCTCCCCGAGCTCGGCGAAACCGTCGACGTCGGGCAGACGCTCGGCGAGGTCGAGTCCACCAAGAGCGTCTCGGACATCTACGCGCCGCTCGCCGGCGAGGTGGTCGCCCGCAACGACTCGCTCGACCAGCAGCCCGACCTCGTCAACAGCGATCCGTACGGCGAGGGTTGGATGATCGAGCTGCGGTTGGCGGACCCGACCGCGGTCGACGACCTGCTGGACGCGGCCGCGTACCAGGAGCTGGCGGCGGGGGAGTGACGACGATCTTCCGACGTCTTCTCGGCCTGTTCGGGAGCCGCTCCTCGCGTGAGGAATCGGGCACGATAGGTTCTAGTGGTCTCGACGGTTCCAGCAGCAGGAGGAGAGCTCAGGTGAGCACGAACGACGGGCCAGGCGTTCCGCCAGAGCAGTCCCCGGAGCGGACCTCCGTTTTCCGGGCGGATTTCCTCGCCGACGTGGAGGGTGCCGAGGCACCAGCGCCGGAACCCGCGGTCGCGGGAGTCGACGCTCTCCCGGCCGGGTCGGCCCTCCTGGTGGTGAAGCGCGGCCCCAACGCGGGGTCCAGGTTCCTGCTCGACCGCGACACCACCAGCGCGGGTCGGCACCCCGACAGCGACATCTTCCTCGACGACGTGACGGTCTCCCGGCGCCATGCCGAGTTCCGCCGTGAAGGCGGGGAGTTCGTGGTGATCGACGTCGGCAGCCTGAACGGCACCTACGTCAACCGCGAGCCGGTCGACCAGGCCGTTCTCGCGAACGGCGACGAGGTGCAGATCGGCAAGTTCCGCCTCGTGTTCCTGACCGGTCCGGGAGCCGGGGGCCAGGGGCAGCAGTGACGGCTGCCGGGCGGCCACAGCGCGGTGGGTTGAGCATCGGGGCGGTGCTGGCACAGCTCCGTCCCGAGTTCCCCGACGTGACCATCTCGAAGATCCGCTTCCTGGAATCCGAAGGACTGGTCCGCCCGGCACGCACTGCCTCGGGCTACCGGCAGTTCGCTTCAGCGGACGTCGAGCGCCTGCGCTTCGTCCTGGCCGCCCAACGGGACCACTACCTCCCGTTGAAGGTCATCAAGCAGCAGCTCGACTCGGCTGACGAACCGCCGAGACGGGCGCTGGCCGCCGTCGAGGGCGTTCCGACGGTCGAGCACTTCGACCAGGCCGCGACCACTCGCCGCCTCACCCGCGAGGAACTGCTGGCGCAGTCGGGCATCAGCAAGACGATGCTCGCCGACCTGGAGCAGTACGGGGTCGTGCGCCCCGGTGCCGCGGGCTTCTACGACCCCGAAGCGGTGCTCGTCGCGAAAACCGTGCGGGCGATGGCCGAATTCGGTATCGAACCCCGACATCTCAGGGCATTTCGGGCGTCCGCCGATCGCGAAGTCGGTCTGCTGGAGCAGATCGTCACGCCGCTCTACCGGCAGCGCGGTCCGGATTCGCGCGGTCGCGCGGAGGAGGTGCTCCGGGAATTGGCGGTGCTCTCCGTCACGTTGCACACGCTGCTGGTCAAGGCCGGACTGCGCGGAGTCGCAGGTGGATAGGCCTCGCCGCGATTCGTCGCCGGTGTCCGCATCGTGATGTCCGGGGGGATACCGGTGGAGCACTGGGCCCGCTTGGCGGGTAGCGTCGAGGATGTACGTGGAGGATCCTCGTAGTCGTACGGGGACGCCGTGGTTCAGCGCGCTGAGGGAGGCGATACCCGATGAGCGAAATGCGCGTCGTGGGAGTGCGGGTGGAACTGCCCGCCAACCAGCCGATCCTGCTGCTGCGTGAAACCGAGGGCGAACGCTACCTGCCGATCTGGATCGGCTCGGTCGAAGCCACCGCAATCGCGCTGGAACAGCAGGGCGTGCGGCCCGTCCGCCCCCTCACCCACGATCTCCTCAAAGATGTCATCGGCGCACTCGGGCGCCAGCTCGAACAGGTCCGGATCACGGACCTCCAGGAGGGCACCTACTTCGCGGAGCTGGTGTTCGACGGCGACGTGCGGGTGTCGGCCAGGCCCAGCGACTCGGTGGCGCTCGCGCTGCGCGTCGGGGTGCCGATCCACGCCGACGAGTCCGTGCTCGCCGAAGCGGGGCTCATCATCCCGGACGAGCAGGAGGACGAGGTCGAGAAGTTCCGCGAGTTCCTCGACTCCATCTCGCCGGAGGACTTCCGCGGGGCGGACACCTGAGCACACGACCTGTTCGTGCCGAGAGGGCCACTCACCAGTCTGGTGAGTGGCCCTTCGTGCGTCCTGGGTCGCGACGCACCGTGACAACCGTGGGGGAGACCGCACTTTGAGGTGTCCCACGGCCGTGCTACCCAAGGTCATGGGCGTTGGGCTAAACGATCACTAAACGTCACTCGAACGGGTCATGCGAGCGCTTTCTCTCACCCTCTGGTTGAGGGTGAGGAAATTCGTGTACCGCGCGTCGCGTTGACCTGCCCTCAACCCGGTCCTACCGTCGAACTCGAGTGAATTGCGACGGTGTGATTCCACAGCGTGGCCCTTCACGGCCGGTGTTCCCCGACCACGGGACCGCCGGTGACGGTCGCCGGTCGTCAGGCCGGCCGAGGGGAGGCAGGCGTGGCAGAGGAAGCGCCCATCCGGGCCGGATCCGGGGAACAAGGTGAGCTGTTCCCGGACTCCTCGCTGCCAGACGAGTACGTCGGCTACCGCGGGCCCGCCGCGTGCCAGATCTCGGGCATCACCTACCGCCAGCTCGACTACTGGGCGCGCACCGGACTGGTCAACCCGACGATAAGGAGTGCGCAGGGGTCGGGCAGCCAGCGGCTGTACTCGTTCAAGGACATCCTCGTCCTCAAGGTGGTGAAGCGGCTGCTGGACACCGGTGTCTCGTTGCAGAACATCAGGGTCGCGGTAGACCACCTCCGCAAGCGCGGCGTGCAGGACCTGGCCAGGATCACGTTGTTCAGCGACGGCACGACGGTCTACGAGTGCACGTCCCCCGAGGAGGTCGTCGACCTCCTCCAGGGCGGTCAGGGCGTGTTCGGCATCGCGGTGAGCGGCGCCATGCGGGAGATCAGCGGCACCATCCACGAGTTCCCCGCGGAACGCGCGGACGGCGTGGAGGTCGACGCCGTCGGCAACGACGAACTGTCCCAGCGCAGGCGCAACCGGGCCATCGGCTAGCTGTCCGGAACCCGTCGGACCGCGGTGGTGTCGGAAGCGCCCGAACGCCGCTGGTCTTCACGACCGCGGCCGTGGCTCCCCACACCGCCGCGGCCCGCTCGTCCCAGGGGGAACGGTCGATCCGGACCGGGTCGACCGCGGATGGTTTCGTCACGAATCGAACGACCACTCCGGTGTCGCGCGTCCGCTGACGCACCGGAGTCCTTCCGCTTCGTGGAAGCAGTGTCGTCGCCGCTCCTCGTCACCTCGCGCGGTCGAGCCCGACGCCTTCTTGTGGCCCAGTACGGGCCGGTCGAGTCCGGGGGCTTCTTGTCGCCCCGCGCGGTCGAGCCCGACGGCTTCTTGTGGCCCCGCGTGGTCGGGTTGAGTCGACGGCTCCTCGCCCGGTGGACCCGCTCACGGGGACCATCGCACTCGCCGGTGAGGCCGGGGCGCGGTGGCCCCTCGGCCGGTGAGCCCGTCCGCGGTGGCCGCCGCCGAGCCCCGTCCAACGCCCCGCCCACCCCCTCGTCCCGCCGCGTCCGGGTGTGACGTGCGGTGATCCGCGTCGCGCCCGCGCTACCCGTGCGGTGCCAGGCGGTACGATCGGCCGGTAGTCGCATGACCCCGTGCGGGAGAGTCCGGACCCGGCGAGGTTCGGCGCCGAAGGAGCAAATCCTCCCCGGAACCTCTCAGGCGCAAGGACCGCACGGGATAGACGCCTCTGGAAAGTGGGCCGGTTTTTCGGTCCCGCCGACGGTGAAAGCCCGGTTTCGGCCGGGTGAAGCTCTCAGGCGCCCGCCGAGCGGGTTGGAGACAGAGGGGGAGGGCAGACGGCAGAAGTGTGTCCGTAGCCCAACCCTCGCCGGAGGCGCCTTCCATGACGCAGGACCGCATTCCTCTCGCCGCTCTCGAGCACGGCACCCCGTTCGCCGACCGCCACGTGGGCCCCCGGCCCGCCGAGCTGGCCCGGATCCTCGATGTCATCGGTGTCGGCTCGCTGGAGGAGTTGGCGCAGCGGGCGATCCCGCCGTCGATCCGCGAGGGCGACCTGGTGCTCGACCTGCCCGCGCCCGCCACCGAGACCGAGGCGCTGGCCGAGCTGCGCGAGCTGGCCGGGCGCAACCGGCCGATGACGCAGATGATCGGCCTCGGCTACTACGGGACGATCACGCCGCCGGTCATCCGCCGCAACGTGCTGGAGAGCCCGGCCTGGTACACGGCCTACACGCCGTACCAGCCGGAGATCTCGCAGGGGCGGCTCGAAGCGCTGCTGAACTTCCAGACGATGGTGGGCGACCTGACGGCGCTGCCGCTGTCGAACGCGTCGATGCTGGACGAGGCCACCGCCGCCGCCGAGGCGATGACGCTCGTGCGCCGCGCAGGCAAGTCGAAGTCGACGAAGTTCGTGGTCGACGCCGACACGCTGCCGCAGACGCTGGCCGTGATCGAGACCAGGGCCGAGCCGCTGGGCATCGAGATCGTCGTCGCGGACCTGTCGCAGGGCATCGAAGGACTCGGCCTGGGCGGAGACTTCTTCGGCGTGCTGCTGTCCTACCCCGGTGCGTCCGGCGTGGTCCGCGACCACGAGTCGGTGATCGCCGAGGTGCACAAGGCGGGCGCGAACGCGGTCGTCGTCGCCGACCTGCTCGCGCTGACGCTGCTGCGCCCGCCCGGCGAGATCGGCGCGGACGTCGTCGTCGGCACGACCCAGCGCTTCGGCGTGCCGATCGGGTTCGGCGGACCGCACGCCGGCTACATGGCCGTGCGCACCGGCCTGGAGCGGCAGCTCCCCGGCAGGCTCGTCGGGGTGTCCGAGGACGCCGACGGCAACCGCGCCTACCGGCTGGCCCTCCAGACGCGCGAGCAGCACATCCGCCGCGAGAAGGCGACCTCCAACATCTGCACCGCGCAGGTGCTCCTCGCCGTCATCGCCTCGATGTACGGCGTCTACCACGGCCCCGACGGCCTGCGGGCCATCGGCACGCGCGCCCACCGGATGGCCACGGTGCTGGCCGCCGGCCTGGTCGAGGGCGGCGTGGACGTCCTGCACGGCGAGTTCTTCGACACGGTGCAGGCGCACGTGCCCGAGCGCGCGGCAGCGGTCGTCGACGCCGCGCGAGCGCTCGGCATCAACCTCCGACTGGTCGACGACTCGACCGTCGCCATCGCGTGCGACGAGACCACCACCCGCGCGAACCTGGTCGACGTGTGGCAGGCCTTCGGCGTGCAGGTGCCGGACGTGGACGCGCTCGACGCCGACACCGCCGACGGCATCCCCGCCGAGCTGCGCCGCACCTCGGAGTTCATGACGCACCCGGTGTTCCACCTGCACCGCTCGGAGACGGCGCTGCTGCGCTACCTGCGCGCGCTGTCCGACAAGGACGTCGCGCTCGACCGCAGCATGATCCCGCTCGGCTCCTGCACGATGAAGCTGAACGCCACGGCCGAGATGGAGCCCATCACCTGGCCCGAGTTCGCCGACCTGCACCCGTTCGCCCCGGCCGAGGACGCCGAAGGCCTGCTGGCACTGGTCAAGGACCTGGAGGACTGGCTCGCGGAGGTCACCGGCTACGACGCGGTCAGCATCCAGCCGAACGCGGGCAGCCAGGGCGAGTTCGCCGGACTCCTCGCGATCCGCGCCTACCACCGCGGGCGCGGCGAAGCGGCCCGCGACGTCTGCCTCATCCCGTCCAGCGCCCACGGCACCAACGCCGCCAGCGCCGTCATGGCCGGGATGCGCGTGGTCGTGGTGAAGTGCGACGACAAGGGCAACATCGACCTCGGCCACCTGCGCCAGACCGTCGACGAGCACCGCGACGACCTCGCCGCGATCATGATCACCTACCCGTCCACGCACGGCGTCTACGAGGACACCGTCCGCGAGGTCTGCGCCCTCGTGCACGACGCGGGCGGCCAGGTGTACGTCGACGGCGCGAACCTCAACGCCCTCATCGGCCTCGCCCAGTACGGCAAGTTCGGCTCGGACGTCTCGCACCTCAACCTGCACAAGACGTTCTGCATCCCGCACGGCGGCGGTGGCCCCGGCGTCGGCCCCATCGGCGTCCGCTCGCACCTCGCCCCGTACCTGCCCAACCACCCCCTCCAGCCGTTGGCCGGTCCCGCGACCGGCGTCGGCCCGATCAGCGGCGCCCCGTGGGGTTCCGCGTCGATCCTGCCGATCTCCTGGGCGTACGTCCGCATGATGGGCGCCGACGGCCTCCGCCGCGCCACCCTGACCGCGGTCGCCGCCGCCAACTACGTCGCCCGCCGCCTGGACGAGCACTACCCGGTCCTCTACACCGGCGAGGGCGGCTTCGTCGCCCACGAGTGCATCCTCGACCTGCGCGGCATCACCAAGGCCACCGGCGTCACCGTCGACGACGTGGCCAAGCGCCTCGCCGACTACGGCCTGCACGCCCCGACCATGTCGTTCCCGGTTCCGGGCACGCTCATGGTCGAGCCGACGGAGAGCGAGGACCTCGGCGAGATCGACCGCTTCATCGACGCGATGATCGCCATCCGCCGCGAGATCGACCAGGTCGCCTCCGGCGAGTGGCCCGCCGACGACAACCCGCTGCGCAACGCGCCGCACACCGCGGCCTCCGTCGCCCGCGAGTGGAACCACCCGTACAGCCGCGAGACCGCCGTCTTCCCGGCCGGTGTCGACGCGCCGAAGATCTGGCCGCCGGTGCGGCGGATCGACGGTGCCAAGGGCGACCGCAACCTGGTCTGCTCCTGCCCTCCTCTCTCGGCCTACAGCTAGAGCCGCGGGCCGCGCTGGTGCCCTGGTGACGGGCCGCTCACGGGCGGTCCGTCACCGTTGGGTGGTTGGTGTGGCGGGTTCGTGGGGGTTGCTCGCCCGCTGATGGGGTGGTGGCGCGCTGGGCCGTCGCCGTCGGGCGGGGTCGTGTGGCGGGTTCGTGGGGTTGCTCGTTGCTGACGGCGTGGTGGCCCGGTGGGTCGTCACTGTCGGGTGGGGTCGGCGGGTTTGCGCGGACGCTCGCCGCTGATGGCGTGGTGGCGCGCTGGGCCGTCACCGGTCGATCGGTGAACCGCTGACCGGCTGAACCGCGGGTGGCTCGTGGCCGGTGCGGTGGTTCGCGCGGTCGGGTCGTGGGTGGCTGATGTGGTGGCCCACGACGGGCAACGGGTCGGTTCGTCCGGCCGGGCCGTCGTTGGTGCTGGTCGAGGCCGGGCGGTCGGGGCGTGGACGGGCGGGTTCGTCGGCCGGGCCGCCGGTGGCGGTCGGGGCCGGGCGGTCGGGGCCGGGCCGCCGGTGGCGGTCGGGGTCAGGCGGTCGGGGCGTGAGCGGG